>JBJTGN010000440.1:0-11072 GCA_046093905.1 Actinomycetota bacterium | reverse complement strand
ATCGCGTCGAGGTCTTCACTCCCCTCATCCGCACGGAGATGCAGACACGGGCAACAGAAGAGGATTCACTGCGTCGTTCCATCGAAGCGGGGGACGTTGTCCCGTTTTTTCAGCCCGAATACGACGCAACGAACGGTTCATTGATCGGCGCGGAGATTCTGGCTCGTTGGCTGCGCAACGACGGAACGATCACCACTGCTTCGGTGATGCTGGCTCTCGCCGATGATGCCAGCACTCTCGATCGTCTGACGGCGGTTGTGATGAAACAGGCAACTCCGATCATCAACCGACTCATGTCGATGGGTCTGCCGAACGGTTTCCGCTTCCGTGTCAATCTTCCGCATGTCTGCACTCCGAGTGCCTGGCGAGCGGGCTACATGGGCTCCTACTTCGATGGGATCAACCTGCCTCATATCACGATCGATGTGCGCGAAGCCGCAGTTGCGATGGATCTCGAAACGTCGATCGAGGTCCTGGCCGACCTGAGGTCACGGGGCGCTCGTATCTGTCTCGAAGTCGACGCAGTCGAGGGAACCTCGCTCCAAGTTCTGCGATCACTCCCCCTCGATGAAATTCGCGTCGACCGAACCCACGTCGACTCACTTGCGTCCGGCGATCACGATCGTTCACTGGTTCGCACCATGGTCAACGTGGCTATGGACATGGGTCTCACCGTTTCTGCCGATGGTGTCGAATCAGGTGCTCAAGCTGATGCGCTTCTTGCCCTCGGTTGCTCGCGCCATCAAGGTCACCTCTATTCGCCAGCCGTCACCGCATGGGCGATCGAAGATCTCGTGGTCGCACATTCCGTTGATTCAACGGTCGACCAATTGATGTCGTAACGTCTCTCTTTCGTGTCGGTCAAACGCTCTGGCGTCCTGTGGATGCTCACCAGTGCCAGTGCGTATTCACTGTTCACCGTCTTCGGCAAGAACGTCCTCGAGGAAATCGAGACTGCTGACGTTCTCGTGTGGAGATTCTTGATCGCAGTTCCGGTCGCCTGGATCTTCATCCTCGTGCGGGCGCGCCTTGGTGGACCTGGGCCGTTCTCTGTCGAGTGGCGCCCGCGATTTTTCGCCGGCATGGCTTTCGGAGCTGTTGCGTGGATGGCCTTCGCTGGTCTCGACAACCTTCCTGCTGCTCTCTACATCGTGATCATCTACACGTACCCAGCGATGGTGGCGGTCGGATCCTGGATGCTCGGCAAGCCGACGTCACGCCACATCTGGGTCGCTGTCGGCATCACCCTTCTCGGCATCGCTTTCACAGTGCCCGAAATTCTCGGCGATGCGGGAGAGGCCACGATCATTGGCGTTGCGATGACATTGGGCAACGCAATGCTGTATGCCGGCTACGTCCTCTACAGCGAACGTCTCGTCACGGGCGACTCCGGCGGCGATGGTCTCGTGGCGTCCGCCTGGAGTTTCACTGGTTCGCTCACCTTTGCTGGACTCGTGGCGATCTTCTCGTGGCCTGTCTCCGCACCCGAGACCGCTGGTGGTGCGGTTTCGATGGTCGGACTTGCGGTCATCAGCACCGTGATTGCCGGGATGGCGTTCTTCCTCGGCGTTCGCCATCTCTGACCTGCCCCCGCAGCACTGATCGCCGCCACAGAACCGGTCCTGACATTGATCTGGATCGTCACGATCCTCCACGAGACTCTCGAGCCGATTCAACTTCTCGGCGCCGCTCTCGTGATCACCGGAGTCATCTGGTCACAACGCCCACCCAAGCGGAGAGTTCCCGTTCAGTCGACGAGCGCCTGAAGTTCGTCGACGCGCACCGACATCTGCGTCGTCGTGCGTTCGACTGGGAGCGAACCACCTCCACCGGTGTTCGACGTCCACGAGATGCGCCACTGCACATCGATCGTCGCATCGAATGCACCGTTCGGTCGACTCACCGATGAGTGGCGATACGTGTAGGAGCAGCCGGATCGAGCCTCATCACCCATGGATGGCTGCCACGGGCGACCCGGTCCATGACAGGTGACAGATCCCTTCTTCGACCCCGATGATGACCCGTCGTCCTGAGTCGTGAAGGTGATCGACACAGGTGTCGCTGTCGTACGAGCCCAAATGGGACCCGAGTCACCCGGGATCCATGCGAACGCACTGACTGGCACCCACAGAGCAGGGTCGATCCACAACCAACTCGATGAATTCACGACACCGGCATCCGGTGACGGCGCCATCGAGATCTTCGGTCGCGCCAGTCGGCTTCGAACAGTGATGGCTGCTCGCTGAGCGAGTTGCCGCGGGTTCGTCTGGGCAACCCACACGAGATCCCGGCTGTTCGGCCCGATCCGTTCGTACAGGAGATAGCGGATTCCATTGACGATCTTGCTGATGTTCCCCGTTCTCCCGATTCCCGCATCGTGCGTGACCAGCTTCCTCCACACATATGTCGACGACGTTCCCTGTGTCGGCATCGTCGTCGACGTCTGCACTCCTGCGAAGATGACACCATCGACCACGCCGCCAGTCCCAGTGTCGGCTGCACGAACGGTCTCGATTGGCAGGCTCGTCGCCACGACGAGTGCCGACATCATGACGATCACTGATCGGTACACAGGTCACCCTCCATGATCCACTCGATGACCTGCTCGTCGGTCCACAGCCATTCGCCGTCGCTTCTTGTGAGCGTCCACACACTCCGGGCGCTGTACACGGAGTCGTCGAACACTCCTCCATCGATGACAAGAACCGTGTCGTCGTGAAGGCAAGTCGTGACCATTGCTCGGTTCGACTCGTCGAATGCGACGGATTCGATCTCGAATGTCATGGCTCCCCGATTCGACGCGGTGATGCCCTCATCGATTCGCTCCTGCATCAAGTCGCTCAATTGCTGATGGACCCGGCTCCCGGCGAGCGCAAGTTCCGACACGTTGCACGTCGACGGTTCTCGTCCACAGGAAACCCGGCGCGCAACCAACTGGTCGAATGCCTGCTCGACCTGCTCCGGTGAGACAGAGGTGGTGTCGACTGCCTCGGATGGCACCTCGAGAGACACCGGCGCTGCAACTGTTGTCGACGACACCCAATTCGCCTCGAGTTGCGTCGAATCGAGACCGGCAACGTCTGGTGAGCACGCAACAGTGACGAGTACGACCGCACTGAAGATCGGAACCCTGGCATGGGGAAGTCTGTCGATGTTCATAGTGCGAATCCTGGTGTTCACCTCCTTGACACGCCATCGGCCGTTCGACCGCCTGCCGCTCTGACAGACTTTCGCCATGGTCTCGTCTCCGTTCCCTGCGTTGTCTCGACGTGCGTTTCTCGCCCTTGGAGCAACCGTCGTCGTCACGGCATGCTCGACTTCGAAATCGTCGAGTCCGGTGCCCGATGCGGCCCTACCCGTCGACCCGTTCACCTTGGGTGTCGCCTCGGGTGACCCGACGCCCACATCGGTCGTCATCTGGACGCGCCTCGCTCCCGAGCCGCTTGCTGGAGGAGGTATGCCCCCCGCCGATGTCGACGTGCTCTGGGAAGTTTCCGATAGCGCCGACTTCTCGACGGTCATCGCATCCGGACTCGCTCGTGCAGAGGCTCGATACGCGCACAGCGTCCATGTCGACGTATCTCTCGCCGACCGGGATGCCGAGGTCGATCCGTGGGTCTTCTATCGATTCCGCATCGCACAATGGACCAGCCCTGTCGGGAGAACACGCTGTGCAGCACCCGAAGGATCGACTGAACCCGTGATGCTGGCGACTGCGTCGTGCCAGAACTGGACGGACGGTTACTACAACGCCTACGCGGACATGGTCGAACAGTCGCCGGATCTGGTGGTCTTCCTCGGTGACTACATCTACGAGGGAGGGCAAGGAAGTCTCACCAACGGCGATACTCGCCTTCACAATGGCCAGGAGGTCGTCACGGCGGAGGAATATCGCAACCGATATGCGCTCTATCGAAGCGATCCCCTTCTGCGAGCGGCTCATGCCTTGTGTCCATGGCTCGTGATCTGGGACGACCATGAAGTCGACAACAACTACGCGGATCTCGTCTCGCAGGACACCGCAGCAGATGCACCCAGCTGGGCCGATTTCACTCGCCGGCGGGCCGACGCCTACCAGGTCTGGTGGGAACACATGCCGGTTCGCATGAATCCGCCTGTCGACGAGAACTTGACGATCTATCGACGGCTGTCATGGGGTTCTCTCATCGACATGGTCGCCCTCGACGGCCGCCAGTATCGAGACGACCAAGCATGCAATGATGCGGTGCTGCAAACGACCCCAGCATGTGAAGAGGCATCGGATGAGATCCGCTCGATGCTCGGCACCGAACAGGAGACGTGGGTCGTCGACACGCTGGCCGCGGGATCATCGATCTGGTCGGTGATTGCGAACCAAACGGTGATGACGGATATCCGCCTCGGTGACGCGATTCTCAATCACGACCAGTGGGACGGCTACGCGCCCAGTCGAGACCGCATTCTGAGCGGCCTCCGCGACGCCGAGATCGCCGATCTCGTAGTTCTGACCGGAGACATCCATCTCGCAGGTGTCGGCACCCTGAACACGACTGGGACAGTGCAGGACGTCCTCGGTGTCGAATTCGTGACCACGTCGATTTCCTCCAGCGGCAACATCCCCGACGGCTACGAGGATCTGTTCATCGCACTGCCGACCATCGTCGACGCCGACACACGACATCGCGGCTACACGCTGCACACAGTCACGTCCGAGGATTGGACCGCGACGTATCGGATCGTCGCGGACAATGCCCGCGAGAATTCGCCTTCCACGACATGGAAGACCTTCAGGGTGCGGCGGGGATCCTCTGACGTCGCAGCCGTGTGATTCGTGATTCACCGGTTCGACGTCGACGTTCGGCCCACGTCCTGATGCCACCGGCAATTCCCTGATGATTGGCGATACTCATCAGGATCAAGAACATGCCGCCGACGAAGACCTCCCATCGGCCAACCGCCCCGAAGAGGCGTCCGATCCCGAAGAACACGATGCCCGACGTGGCCAGTGCACCCGCAGTCACCGCTCCTGAGACGCTCGTGATGCCACCGAGGTAAGCGAATGCGAGCGCCGTCAGCGAGGCCAAGGTGCCGTACGACAACTCGGACACAGAACCGAATCGATACGCCACGAGAGTTCCAGCGACGCCAGCAATCCACGCAGAGATCGCAAACATCGTCAACTTCACTCGCGTGACATCGATGCCGATCGCCGCTGCAGCTCGCTCGTTACCGCGAACAGCGAGCATGGTCCTGCCTGAGTTCGAGCGACGCAGATTGACGACCGCAACAGCGACGATCACAGCGACAGCCAGAACGAACACCCCGAACACCGGTCTCGACGCTTTGCTTCCGAGAACAAGGCCCAGATCCCATGCCCCCAACTTCGGATTCGGCACTTTGGCCCCGCCTGTCGATACGTCTCCGATCACTGCCGGATTCTTGAACACGAACTCCGCAATCGTCACTCCCCCTGCCAACGTCACGATCGCCAGATTCGTTCCGCGTACCCTCAATGCTGGAGTACCGATGATCACACCCATCACCATCGCAGCGAGTGAGGCGAGAAGCGGTGCGATGGGGAACGGAATTCCTACTTGAGTCGCAAGCCTCGACAAGGTGAAACCTGCGATACCGGCAAACGCCATGTGACCGAGTGAGGTCTGACCTCCGAAACCAGTGAGAACGACGAAGGACAGCGCGATGATCGTGGCAATCGATGTCGTCAGGATTGCCCCACGCCACAGAGGACCGAGGGTGAAGAGCCCAGCCAGGGCCAACATGATTGGAATCAGAATCGATGAAGGCGTCGCACGGGCCTGCGGGACGCGGGGCAAGGCCCATCCGCCAACGGCTCCGCGCTCGGGGATCCGCTCGCCCAGCAGCATCATCGTGCCGATGATGATCACAAAGGGCAGACCCTCGCGTGCCCCGTAATCGGGAAACCACGGAAAGTCGTTCTGCAACTTCGTGAAAGCCGATTGGATCATGCCAATGGCAATGCCGGTTGCCACTGTTGGCCAGACCCGCGAAAATCTCCCGAGCAGACTGGCACCGAGCCCGGGCACGAGAAATCCGAGGGAAAAGATCGTCGGACTCAACTGGAGTTGCGGAGAAGCCAAGATCACCACGAACGCCACAACCACAGTCGAAAGCACCCACCCGATCGCAGCGAGCCGATCTGGCGAATAACCGAGGAGCACTGCGCCTCGTTCGTTCTCGGCGGACGCTCGAGTTGCCAAACCAACCCGTGTGAATCGCCCAGCGGCCCAGAGCAGAGTTGCGATGGCGAGCGTGATGGCGACCAAGAAGAGACCATCACGGGGAACGGTCACATCGCCGAACAATGTCAAAGGCTCTCGAGGAAGGATCGGGCGAACCCGGACCGTCGCCGAGTCGACGAAACGGCGTTCGGTCAGGGCGATGAGCGAGATGACCAGTCCGACACTGGCCACGACACGAGCGAGGGAAGGAGCAGATCGAAGTTTGCGAAAGATCCCGACATACGCACCCAGACCAAGAAGTGCTGCCGTGGCAAGCGCAAGAAGAAGGGACCATGTATGCCCGATGTCGCTCCCAAAGTGGTACCGGTCGGGAAGCCCGGGGATCGGAAAGGGATAGGACCCGCGCCGCAAGTCGGCATAGACGTACGCACTCCACATCGCCATAGCGCCGGCGGCAAAGTTGACGACTCCTGACGCCTGATACGTCACGACCAATCCGAGTCCGATGGCGCTGATGATGGCGCCGGCACCGCTTCCCAGAAGGAGGTAAAAGAGGTAATCGGACATCGGACAGGAAGCAGCCCGTCAGGGCAGATATGTCTTGCTGTCGACGAGACTCAGACCGTCGACCGGCCCGATGACTCCTCCGCCCTTGTACTCGGCGAACGGGAACACATACGAGCACACAGCTGGATATGCCGCGACTGCACCACATTCGAGAGGATTGTCGCTGCCGAAGAGAGTCAGACCATTGCCACCCTTCATGTAATCGAAGAGCGATCGTCCGGTGACGTCCAATCCGCTGTCCAGCATTTTCTGGGCAGCTTCGACCAGTGACATGTACATCAGATACCCCAAGCCCCCGAGACCGTAGGAAGCGGTGGTCAACTCGCTCTCATCCACCCCGAGAACAGGAGCCAGAAGCCGACGCTGGAGATTCCTCTCCGGAGTCTCGACGTCCTCTGCGAGACCGGCGAACATCCATCCAGTCGCATCATCGCCCACCTGATCGATCACATCCTTGTCGGCACATGCCGCCGTCGTGATCACCGGGATCTTGATTCCGAGAAGGGCTCGGCCACGCATCGTGCCGATGCAGCCCGCTTCGGCGTACAGGGAGACAATGACGTCGGGGTTGTTCGATGCCGCCTCGCGCATCAGTCCCTGATAGCCGGCGTCGGTTTCATTGTCTCCACCCTTGACTGCTGTCCAGGTGATTCCTGCCTTGTCGAGGGCAGCCTGAAGCGACGCCGCTGTCGAATTCGATCCTGGATTGTCGGCGTGAATAATGCTCGCTGAAGCCGCCTGGAAGTGCTCTTTGGCCACTGCGGCGATCGCGGCCTGAGATGTCACATTTCCGCCGGTGACGAACAACGCGTCCGCGGTGTAGTCCGGAGCCAGGATCGGAAGTACTCCGATGACCGGCACATCGGCTGCAGCGTATGTCTTGTAGTCGGGGAAGAGGTCGAACCCGAGTAAAACGAGTTCGACGTTCTTGCCGACGAGTTCTTGAGCGCATGCCTGAGACGTTTCCGGCGAGCCCTTTGCAATGCACGTCTCCAACGTGATCGGTCGGTTGCCGAATCCGCCATGCTCATTGGTGTAAGCCACTGCCGCCTCGATGAATCGGCGCATATCAGGGAAGTCGAGACCAGGGCTTCCCTCACTGTTGACCAGCCCGACGATCATCTCAGCTCCTGTCGGTGGTCCGAGTTCGTCGCCATCCGATCCCGCAGGTGCAGACGAATCGACGACCTCGGGGCCCGAATCACCCGGCAATTCACTGCCCGACTGTTCTGTTCCACTGCCACACGCAACCGTGATCAACCCAGCGGTAATCGCGTGCACGAGAGCCAAGAAATACCGACGCGACCTCTTCATGCTTTCCCCCCATGTCCCCCAGACGTGAGGAGACTGTACCAATCAGTGTTGGTGTCGCGTTCATCCAGATCGCTGACCCACCTGCAATACACCCCGAGATACCGCGTTCTCGACGTCGTATCCTGTCGTCGTGAATCAGCCTCGACGATCTCTCGATCTGATCGACAAATTGACGTTGCCGGCATTCGCCGTGACCATGCTCTGGGAACACCGGGTCCTCAGCCGTCGACAGCGACGCGAACTCGAAGACATCGATGCCCCGGCTCCGATCGATGACGGCAACCCCGCGCTCGATCCTCTCGTTCCTCTCGGATACGAAAAGAAGGACACCGTTGGCAGTCTCGGTCTCCTTCTCGGCTCGATCATCGTCGGCCTCGCTCTCGACGGCACCTACCAGAAGATCAGTCACCGCCTCTACGCACGACGCATTGCCAACTTCGGCCGCGGTCGATCCGCATTCTTCACGGCGTTCGTGATGTGGGATTTCCTCTACTACTGGAACCACCGCTGGATGCACGAAGTCCGGCTCTTCTGGGCTGATCATGTCGCACACCATTCGGGCCGTCGCTACAACTTGTCGACAGCATTGCGACAGACATGGTCCGGTTTCCTCACGACATGGGTGTATTGGCCCATGCCCCTCCTCGGATATCGCTACGCGACCATTGCCAAAGCTCGCCAGTTGAACTTGTTGTACCAGTACTGGATCCACACCGAGGCCATCGACCGACTTCCCGAGCCGATCGAGAAGATCTTCAACACACCGTCACACCACCGAGTCCACCACGGGGCGAACAAGCAGTACATCGACAAGAACTACGGCGGCATCTTCATCATCTGGGACCGGATGTTCAAGACCTTCGAGCCCGAGATTCGTCGAGTGCAGTACGGGCTGACGAAGAACATCCGCACCAACAATCCAGTCAAGATGGCCTACGGGGAGTTCGCGAACATCGTTCAGGATCTCGCAAAAACCGAGGATGTGAACGAGAAACTTCGCTACGTGTTCGGGCGTCCCGGCTGGGAGCCAGCTCGAGCTGCGTAAAGCGCTCAGCTGACAGGCACAGGCAGTCTGTCGAACTGCATCACACCGTCATCGACCGGTGACTTCACGATCATCTTCTTGTCTCGTGAGATCAACTGAGGGTTCAACCAGGGTTCATGATCTCCCTGCTTGGGCATCAGATGCATGGCGCGCATCATGTAGCCCGCCGGGAAATCGTCGACCCACGAACGCTGAGGCATGTTTCGATCTTCGGGCCGCACTCGCGGGGTGGCCCGGTCGGCGCCGATCGCGCGCATGTGCTGCAGCAGACGGCAGACGTACTTGGCCACGACATCTGCCCGCAGTGTCCACGAGGCGTTGATGTATCCGAATGTCGACACCAGATTCGGAACGTCCGAGTAGCCCATTCCCTTGTAGGTCCATGTCTGCGAGAAATCGACAGGTCTCGAGTCGACACGGAAGTCGACTTCTCCAAGGCTCACGAGTTCGAGCCCGGTGGCCGTCACGACGATGTCGGCATCGATGGACTCGCCATTGGTCAGTCGAACGCCTGTCTCTGTGAATCGATCGATGTGTCCCGTCACGACGGATGCCTTGCCGGACTTGATCGCTTCGAACAAGTCACCGTTCGGGACCAGGCACATGCGCTGATCCCATGGGTTGTACGAGGGCGTGAAGTGCGTGTCGACGTCGTAGTCGGGTCCGAGAGCCTTGCGCACCCCTCCAAGAATCAGTTTCTTGATCTTCTCGGGTTGAGTACGAGTGCGCTTGTAGAACGCTTCGCTGAACAGCACGTTCTTCTTGCGCGTCAGCGCGTACGCCATCCTCTCGGGAAGAACCTTGCGCAACGCATCGGCAATGGCATCCCTTTCTGGTCGGGCAACGACGTACGTCGGCGAACGCTGCAGCATCACCACATGAGCGGCTGTCGACGCCATCGCGGGAACCAAGGTCATTGCTGTTGCCCCCGACCCGACGACAAAAACACGCTTACCTGCGTAGTCGAGATCGTCGGGCCATTTCTGAGGTTGGATCACAGGGCCGGCAAACGACTCGAGACCGGGCAACTCAGGGGTGTAGCCAGACTTGTAGCTGTAGTAACCCGAACACATGAACAAGAAATTGCACGTGAGCTCGACAGTCGCTCCCGTGTCCTGACGGGTCGCTGTCACCGTCCAACGCGCCGTCGACGAGTCCCAACTGGCTGTCGTCACCTGGTGCTGGTAGCGGATGTGCCGATCGATGCCGAACTCTGCAGCGGTTTCGTGCAGATACCGCAGGATCGACGGACCATCGGCGATCGCTTTCGCTTCCGTCCAGGGCTTGAACGAGAAACCGAGCGTGTGCATATCGCTGTCGGAACGCACCCCGGGGTAGCGAAACAGATCCCACGTGCCGCCGAGATCTGCCCGGCCTTCGAGGATGGTGTACGTGTGCGACGGACACATCGTCTGCAGGTGATAGGCCGCGCCGATTCCCGAGATTCCAGCTCCGACGATCAGCACATCGACGTGATTGTTCGCATTCACGGTGTCGCTCACGAGATGACGATGCCACCGTCGCAGGTGATGACTTCGCCCACGGTGTAGGCGCCAGCTCGCGAACACAGGAAGATCGTCAACCCGACGATGTCCTGTGCGCTGCCGACACGACCGCGCGGGTTGGTGCGACCGAGAACGCTCCAGTCGGTGTTGTCGACATCGCCGCCGGTGCCGATCCCGGTGCTCAACATCCACGTGGGGAACGGTCCTGGGGCGATCGCATTCGCGATGATTTTGCGCTTCACCAGCTTCGAGGCCATCTGACTGGTCAGCGTGTGCAGCGCTGCCTTCGAAGGTCCATAGGAGTGGGTGTCGAAGATGGGGGTACGAATTCCGTCGATCGAACCGATGTTGACGACACGTGACGGATCCTCTTGGGTTGCCTTCGCCTCGAGCAACGGCAACAGCCGCTGGGTGAGGAAAAACACGCCCTTCACGTTGGTG
>JBJTGN010000439.1:0-4720 GCA_046093905.1 Actinomycetota bacterium | reverse complement strand
TCTGTTGCCCGTGTCTGCATCTCCGTGCGGATGAGGGGAGTGAAGACCTCGACGCGATTGCGTCCAGCGTGTTTGGCTCGGTGAAGAGCAGCGTTCGCAAATGCGATCATGTCTCGTGCGCTGTCGTCGCCCTCCGGACCGATGGCGACTCCGATGCTCGTCGAAATTCGCACAGGTCGACCGTTCAGTTCGATTGGTTCATCGAGTTTGCGGGCGATCACGGTCGCGAGCTCGATCACAGGGTCGAGGTGGGATGCGTCTGCCATGATGACGACGAATTCGTCCCCTCCGAGTCGGCCGACACGACAGTCCTCGGGCAATTCGTTTCGGAGTCTTTCGGCGATGGTCCGCAGCAGATGATCGCCGGCTGCGTGGCCGAGCGAGTCATTGACGCCTTTGAAGCGATCGATGTCGAGGAACAGCACCGCAACCTTGTTGATTCGGTCCTCGTCGCGCAGAATCGCCTCGAGATGGTCGAAGAGGCCTTGTCGATTCATGAGTCCGGTCAGGAAGTCGTGGGAGACCGCATGGCTGAGGCGAGCATTGTCATCAGCGAGTCGGGTACGCGACAGCTCCAGTTCGGCGAGCCGCTTCTTGGTGCGCAGATGGTGGCGGTGAAAGGTGGCGACTGCCGGCCCGGCAGCGAGAACGCTTCCCGTGACGAGGTCGATTGTGGGAAGTCCCTGGATGAGCACGCAGGACTATCGGCCCGGAATCAGCAGATCTTGAGGAGGAATTGAAGAATTTCTCGGGACTGAAACCGGTTGGTTCGAGGGGGAATTCGCTCCGGCAGAACCAGTTCAGCGTGGCCGAATTCGGGGAATCAGCATCGGCGTCGAGGCCTTGTACGACTCCCAATCGGGACGGCGCTCGGCGCTGCGATTCTCCGCCATGGGGATGGATGCAGCGAGGAACATCACAGTCATCGCGACAGGACCGACCACCATCCACCAATTGGCCCGATCGGCTCCGAGTGCGAGCAACCACAGAGCCCACCAGAACATGATCTCGCCGAAGTAGTTCGGGTGACGAGACCGCGACCACAGACCGCTCGTCAGGGTGTCACCCGGTTTCTTCGTGCGGTTGAAACGACGCAGTTCCACATCGGCGAAGTGTTCGAAGCCGACGGCGGCGAGGGCCGCAACGATTCCGAGGACATCGAAAATGCCCAGTCCGACTCCAGGTTGGGTCGCAACGCCGACGAGCGGGATCGAGCCGAGAGCAACGATGGCCATGGGAAACACGTGGACACACAGAAGACTGACAGCCCAGCGTGGAAGTGGCAGTTTGTCGTAGAGCATGCGGTATCGCCAGTCCTCGTGGTGAAGACCCGGCCAACTGATCGCCCAGTTGGCTGTGAGGCGTCCGCCCCAGAGCAATGTGAGTGCTGCGGCGATCCATCGCCGATGATCTCCCGAGGTGAAATCTCCGCCGGTTTCGAAAATGGCGTCTTCGAAGATGATGGCGTACCACACCGCATAGGCGGCCGGGACGACACTCCACCAGGGATCGAATGTCGAGCCGTTGAGCACGAGCTGACTGCCGATGTAGACGACCGCGACGGTCACGGCGAATCCGACGAAGAGTGCCGTCAGCGGATGATCCGTGCCCCAGGGGGCTGCGACGATCAGGGAGACTGCGATGGCAACGACGTAGAGAGCGGTCACATATGCCAAGGACCGCGCTCGCCCCCAGTTCGCGGCAAAGGAGCCTGGGGAACAGCTGGACGCAGGTGCTTCGGTCATGTGTCCATTGTTGTTCACGAAGCCTGTGTCGATGGGTATCTCGCACGCTGGTAGCGCGAATGAGAGCCCTGCGTCGTGAGTCGCCTGTCGCCGACACCTACGATCGGGTCATGACGAGGCGCCTGGCCACAGTTCCCGGGTTGTACCTGGGTGGTCTCCTGCTCGTCGCTCTGATTCCGGCCTGGTTGCCACTGGCTGCGATCTTCGATGTCGTTCGTCGACAGTGGCGGATGCCGACTGTTCGACTGTTGTCGTTTGCGGTTGCCTGGTTGTGGCTCGAGATCTGTGGAGTGACGGCGTCGTTCGTGTACTGGCTCGTCGGGCAGCGCCGGAACACCGATCTTCACTATGCGCTGCAGAGGTGGTGGGCCAAGAACCTTCTTGGTGCGTTGCGCATTCTGTGTGGCATCAGAGTGACAGTCGACAACGTCGAAGTATTGAAGCCTGGACCGGTTCTGTTGTTCTCACGTCACGCGAGCCTCGCCGACTCGCTGGTCTCGGCCTACGTCGTTGGTCATCTTGCACGTATGAAGCCGCGCTACGTGTTGAAGAAAGAGCTCCTCGTCGATCCGTGTCTCGACATCGTTGGCAACAGACTCCCGAATCACTTCCTCGACCGATCGGCTCCGGATTCGGGACCAGAACTCCAGGCACTCGAGATGCTCGTGGCAGGTCTTGGAGCCGACGGCGTCGGCATCATCTTTCCGGAAGGTACCCGTGCGAATCCGGTGAAGCGCACCAAGGCCATCGAGAAGATCTCGTCACATGACCCCGAGCGTGGTGAGCGCCTGAAGACCATCCAACATCTGTTGCCTCCCCGTCCTTCAGGTGCTGCTGCGATGATCCGCGGCAATGCGACTGCTGACGTCGTCATCGCTTGGCATGTCGGCTTCGAAGGCCTGGATACGTTCGGCGGCATCTATGCGGCGCTGGCACGGCCCATGCCTCCGGTGCGCGTGGTCTTCCAGCGGTTCGCACGTTCGACCGTGCCAGCTGCTGATGCCGAGACGAACGGCGCATTCACGAAATGGTTGGACGGGCGATGGATCGAAATCGACAGCGAGGTCGATCGAACGCTGAAAGATCGAGAATCGACGATGAGGAGTTCTCATGGGTGAAGTGATGATGTGGTCGGCAGTTGCGATTGCTGCGTTGATGGTGACGACATGGTTCATCAGCGTCGTGATCGGCAATGCATCGATCGTCGACATCGTGTGGGGTGCAGGATTCGTGCTCACGGCATGGGTCGCGCGGATCCTTGGCGATGGCGATGCCGCACGTCAGTGGCTCCTCACGATCTTGACGACGGTCTGGGGTCTTCGGCTCGCGTTCTATCTTCTGTGGCGCAACACAGGTCACGGCGAGGACTATCGCTATCGCGCCATGCGCAAGCGGTGGGGTGACCGGTTCGCGTGGGTGAGTCTGATCACAGTGTTCGGACTTCAGGGTGTGCTGATGTGGATCGTGTCGCTGCCGGTCCAACTGGGACAGTCCGATGCCACGCCGTCTCTCGGTGTGCTGGCATGGGTGGGCGTTGCGGTCTACGCCGTCGGACTGTTCTTCGAAGTGGTTGGTGATGCCCAGTTGGCGCGATTCAAGGCGGATGAATCCAACGCCGGCAAGGTGATGAGTTCGGGATTGTGGAAGTACACACGTCACCCGAACTATTTCGGTGACGCATGTGTGTGGTGGGGTTTGGCACTCATTGCCGCAGAAACCGGAGCGGGCGCGTGGGGCATCATCGGTGCAGTCGTGATGACCGTGCTGTTGCGGCGTGTCAGCGGGGTGACGTTGCTCGAACGGTCGTTGAAGAAGCGTCGTGAGGGGTACGATGAGTACATCCGTCATACCAGTCCGTTCATTCCGCGGCCGCCGAAGAAGGTGTAGGCGCAAGTCTCGGACCGTGGAGTGTCGCCGGTCATTGTTCCGTCAGACGGCATGTCATCATTCGTGATGTCGTTGATTGTGATGACAGCGATCTGACGACACGATGTACAGGTCGTAGTGTGTTCGGGTGACCTCGACCGTCGATGCCCCTACAGAGCGACGGTCGTTCGGATTCCGGTTCGGGGCGCTTCTCTTCGCCATTGTGACCGTGGGTGTCGGAATCTCGACCATGGTGTCGGCTCGACTCGGTGTGGCGCCAGCTGACGTTCTTGCAACTGGTGGAGCCAAACAACTCGGCATTGGCGTTGGAACGATGGGATGGATCAACGGTGCCATCTTCACGATGATCGCCATCGCGTTTCGCCGACCCCCTTCGTGGGGGACGCTCGTGGGCGGAGTTCTCGTCGGACAGACGGTGAACATGGTGTTGCCGTGGATGCCGGAGCCGCGGGCATTGATCTTGCGTGTGCCGATGATGCTCGTCGGATTGGCTCTGCTGTACACAGCGATTTCTGTCGGCGTTGCAACGAATCTCGGAACCGGGCCGATCGAGCTCGTCATGCTCGGCATGAACGACAAGGGTGTGAGCATGCAGGTTGCCCGCTGGGGAATCGAAGCGGTGATTGTTGCCGCAGGCATTGCCTTGGGAGGCCAGATCGGCATCGGCACGATTCTCTTCGTTCTTCTGACCGGACCGGTGCTGGCACGAATGCTGCCCCCGATGGCTCGTTTCATGGGCACCCAGGTTCTGACACCGCCGACAGGTCTCGACGCCTGACGCAGGTATCCGGCAAGACTTCATTTCTTGTCGTTGACAGTCGCCGTTTGTGGACGGCGCGTTCCCACAGTCAGGTATGGCGATGTTGGGCGCGAGTGGAGTGAACGTAGCGAGATGTGACGTTGTCGCGTGGGTTGCGTGTTCGCCGAGATTGAGTACGGATGTCTTCGGGGAGATGTGTCCCACTGTGCCACACCCCTTGGACATGGTTGGGGCACGACTTCGGTCGTTTCGGTCCGCGAGTTTTCGCAATGGACCCGGTGGCAGTTCGTCGTGCAGTTGGTGTTCCTGTGTGGGAGGGGGTGTGTGA
>JBJTGN010000438.1:0-7941 GCA_046093905.1 Actinomycetota bacterium | reverse complement strand
CTTTCGTTGTGTTCGGGTCGGGATTCGGAGCGAGCCTGAGCCGATGACGATGATCCCGACCAAGTCCGACTTGCTGACGGTCGATCGATCATGGCTGAACGGGACGAGAATTCTCGTTACCGTTGAGTCCGGCGAAGCGATCGAGCTCCGCCATCGAGTCAGGAGTCATTCATGGAAACCACGATGTTCATCGGGCGAATCTTGTTCGCAGCCATGTTCGTTCTGGGGGGAATCAATCACTTCACCCAGGCTGAGGGTATGACTGGCTACGCGCAGCACAAGGGAGTGCCCGTAGCCAAAGTTGCAAATCTTGTGTCAGGCGCTGTCCTCGTTCTTGGAGGCCTGTCGATCATTCTTGGCGTCTACGCCGACCTCGGCGCCCTCGCCGTCAGCATTCTCCTCATCGTCATGGCTGTGATGATGCACGACTTCTGGAAGCAGTCCGATGCTCAGGCGAAGCAGACGGAAATGATCAGCTTCTTGAAGAACATCTCCATGGCTGGTGGAGGGCTCTTCATGTACGCCGTGATGGCGACCGCAAACTCGCAGTACGGCCCGGCCATCACGGACAGCGTGTTCAGCGCTGCTCCTTGATCGGCCGTTTCGGTTCGTGATCGAACGGTATCGGCACGGGTGACTGTGCCGATACCGTTCTTCGCGTGCGACATGACTCGCTGAACCGTTCACGTCCGGAGAGCGATCTTGTGGCTCGATTCTCCGACATCGTCGGGGATGCCAACGTTCTGACGAATCCCGATGTCGTGGCGACGTACTGCGTCGACTGGACGGGGCGATATCGAGGTTCGAGTCGAGTCGTCGTGCGTCCGGGTTCGACCGACGAAGTTGCCGACGTCGTGCGACTCTGCAGGGAAACGTCGACGTCGATCGTTCCTCAGGGAGGGAACACAGGTCTCGTTGGGGGATCGGTTCCACTCCGTGACGAAATCGTCCTCAGCACAAGGCGACTGGACACGGTCGGCGAGGTGGATGGCCTTGCGCGGCAGGTCACGGTGGGAGCGGGAGTCGCTCTTGCAGTGGTCCAACAGACTGCACGTTCTGTGGGGCTGCGCTATCCAGTGGATTTCGGAGCTCGTGACTCGGCAACCATTGGCGGTTCCATTGCCACGAATGCAGGTGGGATCTCGGTCCTGCGCTACGGCATGACGCGCCGTCATGTGGTTGGGGTCGAGGCAGTCCTCGGGACGGGGGAGGTCGTTTCTCATCTGGGAGGTCTTGTCAAGGACAACACCGGATACGACCTAGCAGGATTGCTGTGCGGAAGTGAGGGAACGCTCGGCATCGTGACAGCAGCTCGGCTCCAACTCGTTCCTCATCACGACATCCGCACAACCGTTCTCGTGGGATGTGCTGATGTCGGGTCGGCCATGTCGTTGGTGGAGCTCTTGTGTTCGACTCGAGACGATCTCGACGCTCTCGAAATCATGTTCGATGCGGGGGTTCGCCTCGTTCTGAACTCATTCGACCGTCGGGCACCGTTCACAGCACCGGTTTACCTTTTGATCGAAACGTCATGTGACGTGGATCGATCGGACTCTTTGGCGGCATCACTGGAAGCATCGGATGGAGTGCTGCACATTGCAGTCGCCATCAGTGATGAGCAACGTCAGGCATTGTGGCAGTTGCGCGAGGAGCACACGTCGGCAATCAACACACTCGGTCCACCACTCAAGTTTGATGTGACAATTCCGCTGGGTCGGATCACGGAGTTCGTCGAGTCCGTTCAGTATCGAATTGCAGTTGTGGCCTCGGAGGCAAGGACGTTCTTGTTCGGTCATGCAGCTGATGGGAATCTCCATGTCAACATCTGTGGTGTCGAACCGTTCACGACACTGGTTTCCGTCGTCGAAGATGCGGTCGTGTCCGAAGTGATGCGCTACGAGGGCTCGGTGAGTGCCGAACACGGTATTGGAACGCAGAAGAAGCGCTTCTTGGCATCGTCTCGTTCGCAGAGCGAAATCGAGGTGATGCGGGCTGTCAAACGAGCTCTCGACCCCGCCGACATCATGAACCCGAATGTCTTGTTCGAATGACGACCGTCAGGACGTCATACCTCCGAGGCCGACAAGTCCGCGCGCAAGTTCGATCTCACCCATGTGCCGCAAACCGTGCTGGTAGTGCCAACACTCCACTCCATCCAGGACCGTGAGGCCATCGGGGCCAGCGACTCGTGCACTGAAGGTGGACGCGATCTGCGGTGGAAACGGCCGCGGTACCACAATTCGATCGAGGTCGTCCGGAGTGATGCGGTGGAGCCAATCCAACGTGCGCCGGTACACAGCGGTCATGTATTCGGCGAACGCCTCGAGATCGCCCATTCGTTGATGCACCATCTCGTCCACGGTGCGGTGCTTGCCGTGGTCGTCGATCGACATCCCGATTCGTGCCTGCCAGTCCTCGTTCCACAGCGGCGGCTCACCAGTCAGCAGCATGAAGGAAGCATCGTGAACGTTCACGTAATGGAACAGTGAAAAGGCGATCGGCAGGACCCCGTCACGTTCGAAGTGATTGACATGCTCGAGGTCCATCGTCGAGATCGCGTCGTCGTAGAGGCTGAACATCGCTGCCATGCGGCGTCGGAGGGAATCGAGGGTGAGGTTGTCTGCCATGGCACTCCTGGGAACGCAGTAGGGGATTCGGCTCTCGAGAACCTTCTGGCACAGTATCTGCCAGAAGTCCGTGCCGCCAGGACGACAACCCACAGAGATGGACTTTCGTCCTGGTTCTGCGGACCTCCGACCACTCGTGACAGAGGCGCGCCAGCGAGCAGAATTGCCGAGTCAGCCCACGTCGGGCTGCGAAGGGGGGATCAGATGTCCGATCGTGTACCGACCAGCGTCGCCGAAGCGGGGACGGTTTTCGTCGACCCCGCTGCCTATGCGGACGAGGAGTATTTCCATCGGGCATGTGCCTTGTTGCGCCGAGAAGACCCGGTGCACTGGGTCGAGGGTCCTGGCTTCTATCCCTTCCATGCGATCACGAAGTCGGCAGACATCTTCGACATCGAGGCTCGTCATTCGATATTTCTCAATGAGCCTCGGCCAATTCTCGGACCGGCTGAAGGCGACGACCGCCGTGCGCAGGACGGCGACATGTTGCGAACTCTGATCCATGTCGACGACCCAGAGCACCGCGATCTGAGAGGCGTGACGTCGGAGTGGTTCTTGCCGAAGAATCTCGTCAAGTTGGAAGACATGCTCGCAGGTCTCGCAAAGCGCTACGTCGACAAGATGCAGGAGTTGGGGAACTCGTGCGACTTCGCGAAGGACATTGCGATGCAATTGCCGTTGAATGTCATCTTGTCGATTCTCGGATTGCCCGAGAGCGACTACAGCCGAATGCTGAAATTGACCCAGGAGATGTTCGGTTCAGCTGATGAAGATCTCCAGCGCGGCGAGGGGGCGGAGGATCTCGTTGCCGTGATCCAAGATTTCTTCATCTATTTCACGAAGCTCACCGAAGACCGTCGCGCCAATCCAACTGGAGATCTGGCATCGGCTGTTGCCAATGCTCGCATCAGGGGTGAGGAACTGACCATGCTGCAGACGATCTCCTATTACGTGATTGCAGCGACGGCAGGTCACGACACCACATCGTCAGCAATCGCCGGGGGACTTCATGCCCTCATCGTACATCCAGATCAGTTGGCACGATTGAAGACCAACCCCGATCTGATGAACACCGCAGTGGATGAGATGATTCGGTGGGTCACGCCGGTCAAGCACTTCATGCGTACGGCGACTGAGGACTATCAACTGCGGGACAAAGTCATCAAGGCTGGCGAGTCTGTTCTGCTGTCGTACCCGTCGGGTAACCGTGACGAAGATGCCTTCACTGATCCGTATTCCTTCGATGTGGGTCGCTCACCGAACAAACACCTTGCATTCGGGTTCGGTGTTCACTATTGCCTCGGAGCGATGCTGGCACGAATGGAATTGAAGGCCTTCTTCAAAGAACTTCTTCCGCGTCTCGAGTCGATTCAATTGGCGGGCGAGCCGAAATGGATGAAGACCATCTTCGTCGGGGGACTGAAGACCTTGCCGGTCGAATTCTCGATCACGAACTGACTGCGATGCAGTCCCGGTTTCAGCGCTGGGACGGACTGACCAGTCTCCCGGGGCGAATGTCGAGTGTCGGGTCGAGGAGTGCGCCGTCGCGTATCACCTCGACTCCGTTGACGAACAAGTGCTTCATTCCACGCGGCTCATCTGCGGTGAGTCGTTCGCCATCTGCGGGAAAATCACGGACGCGTCGAATGGGACCGGGAGCGACTGTGTCCGGGTCGAAGACAACGATGTCGGCAAACGCTCCTTCAGTCAGAACTCCACGATCATCGAATCCGAACAGATCCGCTTGCACTTTTGTCAACTTGTGCACAGCCTCTTCGAGAGTGAGGACTCCCTTGTCGCGGACCCATGTGCCGAGGAGATCGGTAGGGAGTACTGCATCGCACAATTGTCCGATGTGAGCCCCAGCATCGCTGAGACCGAGAGTGCATCCCTCGGTCTTCAAGAGCACGGCAACTCCGTCGGGATCGTCATTGGCCAGCATTGCCTTGACCCGCAATGCGAGATCTGACTCCTGGAGAGCAAGATCGAGGAGCTGGTCGAAAGGGTCCGCTCCTCTTTCGGCAGCAACGTCGGTGACACGGCGACCGATGAGATGAGGGTTCGCCGCAGACTCCATGATCTCGAAACTGTCCCACCGGGGGAGCAGCCCCTTGCCACTCTGCCATCCTTCCCTGACGCGGTCACGCCATGAGGTGTCGGCGTAGGCAGCGCGTCGGTCGGCGAGCGACTGCGGCATCAGTTCGGCAAAGACTGGACTCGTGTTGAGAGTGAACGGCTCGACCATCGTCATCGAAAAGGCAAGGGGCCGACACGAGACCTGTGGCCAGACTCGAGCTCCAGCAGCAGTGCCCTGCCTGTGGATCTCGACTGCCTTCATGTGCGCTCCTGTCGAGGTGGTGAGGAGAGCGGTGTAGGTGATGGGAGCGCCGACTCGCGGTTGGATCTCGTAGCAATCCGAGAAGCTCAGCCCTTCTCCGCCGTTCACACCGATGACACCGCGTTGGGAATCGCCGACGGCGCTGAACAGTGCCTCGAGTTCGGCACGATCCGCCCAACGGCTCGGTATCGGTTGACCGTCTGCTCCTCGGTGTGTGACGGCAAAACTCGTCGCAAATCCAGCGGCACCGGCATCCATTGCTTCCCGGATCGTGATCACCATGGACTCGATCTCTTCGGTCGTTGCCGCGCGACCGACGGCTTCTTGACCCATCGCCCAGATTCTCAGGGGAGTGTGGCCGATGTATGACGCGTAGTTCAACAACGTACCGCGGCGCCGACTGGCATCGAGGGATTCGGGGAAGGTCTCGAACTCCCATGGAATTCCTGACTGCAGGGTCGCGGGATCCATGTCTTCGACCTTCTCCATTGTGTTGGCAATCAGCTCACGATCCTGCGCGCGCGTCGGAGCGATCGAAAACCCGCAATTACCCGCGACGACGGTTGTGACTCCGTGGAAACACGAAGGAGTGAGAGCTGGATCCCAGAAGACTTGTGCGTCGTAGTGAGTGTGAATATCGATGAAGCCTGGAGTGACGACCAGCCCCGTGACGTCGACGATCACATCGCCGGACAGATCGGTGCCGATCTCGGCAATACGATCCCCGACAATGGCAACGTCTGCAGCAAAAGGTGACCTGCCCGTGCCATCGACAATCGTTCCGTTCTTGAGAACGGTCCGAGTATCGGAATTGTTCGACAGTTTCGCCATTGCCCACCCCCGATGAACAACTGGTCGAGCGCTGCTCGATCGACCAGCAAGCCAACTTGATTATGTTCGAAACGTATTCACGAATCGACGTCGATCACTTCGACCGGTTACTTCGATTCGATCACAACCGGCAGCTCGTATTGGGCAGCGACCTCTGGGCCAAGACCAACTGGTTGGGCGTCGGCACCGAACCAGAACCGCAATTGCGCAGTCACTGCGTGGCGAATGATCGGAAATCCGATGTCCACGGGTTCGGCCGGAGGCAAGCATCCGTCTTCGCCGAGTCGCTTCAGATTCGGCTGTGCATCGAGGAGCGGACCGAGCCCAGAAGCGATCGCCACGCCGATGATGCCGGTTCCATTGCCGAAGGTGCAGAAATCGTCGAAACCGTTGTGACCCATGCCGTCGATGATCCAGAGACGGCTCGGAGCGGGTACGGCCTCGTACGAAGGGCGAGTGGCGGTCTCGGCGGAGATCACTTGATCGAGAGCACCAGCGATGAAGAAGGACGGCTTGTCCGGAAGGACAGTGGGCACCGTGGTCGTCGAGGCATCCGTGGGTGCACCGATGCCGAGGACTCCCGACGCGAGAGACACATAGGCGTCGATCCTCTCATCGGATGCTGCCTCGACGACTGTACGTCCGCCAGCCGAGTGACCGATTGCCACGACATTGTCGGCATCGACCCTCGCCGAGAAGCGCGAATCGGGATTCGTTCCCTCGGCAACGATCAGGTCGAGCGTCGACAGCAGTTCAGTGATACTGGTCGATCGGTCTCCGACTGGCGTGCTCAACGTGTGATATAAGTCGCGAGACCAGTGATCGGGCGCTGCAACGATCATTCCCCAACTCGCAAGGTGAGATGTGAGGAAGGTGCTCTGAAAGCGAATGCCACTTGCGCCGTGGCTGAAGAGAACCACTGGGAAGGATCCCTCTGCGACTTGCGCGTCACGACCGGCTTCATATTCGTAACTTGCTGGGACATCTGCAGTGAGAAGATCGCGTATGGCCTCGGGAACGAAGTCGCGCACGTCGTAGGCATCGGTTCCGGTTGTTCCCTCGACTGCTGGGTACCAAATCTCGACCTTGTTTCCTGCCTCGAGTTCGAGCGTCGTCACGCCGACTGGGTACGAACCTCGCTCGACGTACGTCTGAGCGTCCACCGAGGGATCCACGACTTCGAGGACCGAACTGTCCGAAGTGACGGAATCTTCGGTGGATGTGGCGTTGTCGCTCGAACCTCCGCAGGCTGAAGTGGTGAGGGCAAGGACTCCGAGAAACAGAACGCGTGATTTCTTCATGCCAGAGTTTCCCATGTGGATCGAGCCGGCGACCATTCTTGACCGGGCTTTTGATCGGACTATTGACCGGGTCATGGGTGGCGGCCGCGAAACGGCAAGGGAGTTCTTCGAGGGGCTCGGCTAGGCTCAGAGTTCCCGTTCGGTTCGCCGATCGGTTGGCGACGTGGCCGAGTGGTTTAGGCAAGGGCCTGCAAAGCCCTCTACCTGGGTTCGATTCCCAGCGTCGCCTCTCTTCGAACTCATGCAGTTGCGGTCATCGTTGCGAGCGTTCCCAGGATCGTTGGATCATCGCCGCGGATCCGTCACCGCAGATCGTTTTGTCACCCTGATAGGAGAGTTCAACGTCGGTGTGACCCGAAGCCAGTTGCGATCCATGTGGGAAAAGTTCGACGACGCGATCTAGGGTTCGAAGTGTCGGGGCTTCGACGTACACGGGAGGTCGTGGTGCGAGTTCGAATGGGAGTTGCCCTCGCGGGCATCGTCACACTGGCAGCGTGCGGAGGGTCTGGATCTTCCGCACGCCCGGGTGGATCGAGTGACATCGCAGACAAGACAGACGTGTCGCGAGCAGTTGTTCGAATAGTCGCCGAGGGGAGTTTTCGCGATCCCGATTTCGGCCAGACCGCTTTCTCTGGTAGCGGCTCGGGATTTCTCATCTCCGAAGATGGTCTGATCGTGACGAACCAGCACGTTGTCGAAGGTGCGGGGAGCCTCGAGGTGTATCTCGAAGGTGAAGATCGCCCCAAGAATGCGCGCATCCTGGGTGTGTCGGAGTGTGACGATCTTGCCGTTCTGGATCTGACTGGAGACGGCTATCCCTTCCTCGACTGGTATCGAGACGAAG
>JBJTGN010000437.1:0-4818 GCA_046093905.1 Actinomycetota bacterium | reverse complement strand
CGGACACTTTGACAGCGCACCACATACGACTATCCTACGTGTACTTCTGTGAAGGGGGTCACACGCGTGGTCTCGTCGGAGCGGGAGGACACATCAACTGTGACGCGGACTTCCGATTCACAGGTCAAATATCGCCGAGCTCGTCTCGGCTGACAAGGGGGAAAATAGTGAAATCCTTGCGACAGTCCAGGCGTCGTCCTGGCGTCCTCCTCGGCGCAATTGCAGTGAGCTTCGGGCTCATCGTTGCTGCGTGCGGCAGTGGAGACGATGGTGGCACGACGGACACGACGGCAACCGACGAGTCCACTCCGACCGAGAACACCGAGGTCATCGACACGCTGACAGCGGTGACACCAGGCGGAGATCTGGTGATGGCCATTGAAGCCGACACTTCGTCTCCGTGGCGCCCATCGGAGATGGTGTGCGCCATTTCTTGTCACATGGTTGCCCGGTCGGTGTACGACACGTTGATGATTCCCGGCAGTGACAATGTTCCTGTTCCGTATCTCGCTTCTTCGGTCGAGCCGAACGAGGACTTCACTGTGTGGAGAATCACTGCTCGCGCAGGAGTGAAATTCCACGATGGAACGGATTTCGATGCAGCAGCGATCGTCGACAACATCAGTCGACACAAGTCGGCCCTTCTCACCGGAACCGCCATCAAGGACGTCACCGATGTCGCCGTCGATCCAGCTGATCCGATGGTGGCAGTCGTGACCGTCGCAAAGCCGTGGGCAACATTCCCGTGGTACCTCACGGGCCAGGTCGGATACATGGCCTCGCCGACTTGGTTGGCAGCATCCGATACTGATGAGGCTCTGCGTTCGAAGCCTGTCGGCACCGGTCCATTCGTCTTCGCCGACTACAAGCCGAATGAGTACTACAAGGGAACCAAGAATCCGAACTACTGGAATGCTCCATTCCCTTACCTCGACTCCATCGAGTTCATTCCTATCGCTGATTCTCTGAAGCGTCGAGACGCTCTCAAGGCCGGTGACGTCGACATGATCCACACAACGAACGGCGAAGTGATCACGGAATTCCGTAACGGTGTCGATGGATTTTCTTCCTCCGAAATCACCAAGAACGGTGAGACGGCTTACACCCTTCTCCATGTCACACAAGAAGGCTCTCCCGTCTCGGACCGCCGTGTGCGCTGTGCTCTCGCTTATGCCTCGGATGCAGCAACGACGAACGAAGTCGTGAGCTTCGGTGTGAACAAGTTGGCGAACGGTCCGTTCTCGCCCGACCAGGTCGGCTATCTAGAGGATTCGGGCTATCCGTTGACACAGGACATGGCCAAGGCTCAGGAACTCATTGCTGAGTACAAAGCCGAGAACCCTGGTGAGTTGAAGATCTCGCTGGCAACGACCAACGACGCCACAAACCTCGTCATCGCCCAGTATCAGAAGGACTGGTGGGAAGAGGCCGGAGTCGACGAAGTGACGATCGATCAGATCGATCAGGGTCAGTACATCGTGACTGCACTGCTCGGAAACTTCCAGGTTTTCCAGTGGCGAAACCATGGTGGCGTGGATGTCGACCAGCAGTACTTCTGGTGGCACAGCTCATCGTCCTTGGACGTTGGCGCTCTTGCTCTGAACTTCGGTCGTATCAAGGATGCAAAACTCGACGAGCTTCTGGACGCCAACCGCGCGTCGACGGATCCCGCTGAGAAGAAGCAGATCGCCGAAGACATCAACCGTTTGTTCGCAACCGAGTGCTACAACCTCTGGGGTTCGTACACGGTGTGGATGCTCGGCTTCGAAGATGCGATCCAAGGTCTGGACGCCGGGAACTTGACTAACCCCGAAGGTGATCGTGCGTTGGAGGGTGGCGGACTCGCCGGAACCTTCTATCCGCACACCGCCTGGATCCAGCAGTAATCATCCCGTAATCAGCGACACCGTGAAGGAACCACAACGATGAGATATTTTCTGCAGAAGTTTGCGCAGTTGATCCTTGTCGTGTTTGCGGTCACCTTCACGGTGTCGCTGGCACTGGGTGCCATCCCCAATTCGGAAGAACGCATCATTGCCGCCAAGGGAAGTGGAGCAATCAACGAGGAAGAGAAGAACAAGCTCCTCGATTCTCTAAATCTGCGAGAGCCCACCCTTGTTCAATACGGCTATTTCGTCCAAGACCTCGTCACGCTCGATTGGGGTGTGACCCTCAATGGTAATCAACCGATCAAAACATCGATCTCCGACGGTCTCACGATCTCGGTCCGGTTGATGGTCTATGCCCAACTCGTTGCACTTCTGATAGCGATTCCTACCGCTCTCTTCGCTGCGTATCGAAACGGCGGCCCTTTCGACAGATTCTCGACAACCGTCTCATTCGGCTTCATTTCCACGCCGAATTATGTACTTGCAACCGTTCTCGGTCTCCTTCTCACAGTTCGGTGGAAAATTTTCCCGGCGATCTCCGATGATGTCGGCTTCTTCGAATCTCCGTGGGATCACTTCTTGAACTTCTTTCTGCCGACGAGCGTTCTCGCGCTTCCACTCGCTGCAACATATTTGCGACTTCTGCGGGCGGATCTGGTCAATACTCTACAGTCCGATTTCATCACGACAGCGCGTGCGAAGGGTGTTGGTACGTCCCGCATCCTGTTCGGTCATGCTTTGAGGCCGTCTCTCTTTTCCCTTGTCACCGCAGCAGCTGTCAATGTTGGAGCGCTCGTCGGTGGTTCGGTCGTCGTCGAGACGGCTTTCAATCTCAACGGCTTGGGGCGTAGAACCGTCCTGGGGATTTTCGCCTCCGAGTTCAGGCTCGTGCAGATCACCGTGGTCGTTCTGGCACTCGTCTATGTCGTCACCAACTTTTTGGTGGACATCGTCTACGGCTTCCTCGATCCACGAGTTCGTGCCGGACGGCTGGGATAGGAGAGCGTACGATGTCAGAGACGACCCTTGAGGTTCCAGCAAATGAAGAGGTGATTCTGCCCCGCTTCAGGCAGCGAGGCAGAATCACGAAATGGGTTTCAGCGATTTGGCTGTTGTTCATCGTGATTTCCGCAGTTGGAGCATCGTTCTTGCCCTATGTGAAGCATTCGTGCGACCAGTTCTCCGAGAAGGACAAGTGCTCGACGCATGTGAAGACAAATCCCCTGCTCTCCGAACGGCCTCCTTCGTGGGCATTCTTCTCCGATACAACCAGACCGGTCGTCGGCGATGCTCCGGAGCGCTACGGTCTTTTCGGAACCGACACTAATGGCTACGACTTGTTCAGTCGAACCATGTTTGGGGCACGCAATTCGTTGCTCATCGGAGCCATGTCGATCGTCTTCGGAATTCTCATCGGAGGAACACTCGGACTCTTAGCGGGCTATCTCGGAAAACGCGTCGACAAAGTGATCGACACCATCATGAACATCTTCCTAGCTTTCCCGGCACTCCTCCTTGCCATCTTCATTGTCGGGTTCTTCGACAGTTCGACGACCTCGGAGGCCAAATCGAGATCGATCGTACCGATCGTCATTGCTCTGGTCATCTTGTCCATTCCGCCAATTGCTCGACTCGTTCGAGCAAACACGATGGTCTACGCGCAGCGAGAGTTCGTTCTCGCAGCGAGAAGCCTCGGGGCAAAGAGCGGTCGAATCATCATCCGAGAAATTCTTCCGAACGTCATGCCAGCAATGGTGACGTTCGCTATCACGGGGATGGCGATTCTCATCGTTGCCGAGGGCGCATTGGCGTATCTCGGTCTGTCGGTGACAGCGCCAACTCCTACTTGGGGAGCGATGATCTTTGGGGGGCAAACAAAACTCGAGACAGCATGGTGGATTTCGATCATGCCGTCTGTTGTCCTATTCCTTACGGTCCTATCCATCAACCTTCTTGGTGACGCACTCAACGAGAAGTTCCGAATTCGAGAGGCCATCGGATGAGCACTCTCCAAACAGCGCTCCGCAGAGAAAGTGGGACACTCCTCAAAGTCGAGGATCTACAGACCCATTTCGTGACAGCTGGCGGAATCGTTCGAGCTGTCGACGGAGTGTCCTTCACTCTCCAACACGGTCAACGACTGGGAATCGTTGGCGAATCGGGTTGCGGAAAGACAGTGCTCTCTCGCTCGGTCATGGGACTTCTGCCTCGACGCAACGTGATCAGAAATGGCTCAGTCTTCTTCGAAGAGCGTGAGTTGACTTCGATGAGTCTTCGTGAGCGGCAAACCATCTGGGGAGCCGAAATGGCAATGATCTTCCAGGACCCGATGACGTCGTTGAACCCAGTCATGAAGATTGGCAAGCAGTTGTCGGAGCCGTTGCGAATTCATCTCGGTTCCAGCCGTGAGAATGCTCGTCAGATCGTCTACAAGCTCCTTCAGGACGTGGGAATTCCCGAACCCGAGAAGCGTTTCGACCAATACGCCCACGAATTGTCGGGTGGAATGCGTCAGAGAGTCATGATCGCCATGGCACTCGCCTGCGGTCCTTCCGTTCTCTTCGCCGATGAGCCCACGACTGCACTCGATGTCACCGTTCAGGCTCAAATCCTCGATCTCATCGAATACCAGTGCAAGGAACGCCAGATGTCACTTGTGCTCGTCACTCACGATCTCGGTGTCGTGGCCGGACACACCGATCAGATCATCGTGATGTACGCCGGGAAAATCGTCGAGGTTGCTCCGACATCGGTTCTCTTCACGAACATGAAGATGCCGTATACAGAAGCGTTGTTCCAGAGCATTCCGAAGCTCGAAGAGCCGAGTCATACCCGACTCACGACGATCGGTGGCCGTCCGCCGAATTTGATTTCGCCTCCTGACGGCTGTCGATTCAGTCCGCGGTGCCCCTACACGACGGACAAGTGC
>JBJTGN010000436.1:0-25796 GCA_046093905.1 Actinomycetota bacterium | reverse complement strand
GATTCGACGCAGATTTGCTCCGATCGAGCCCTCCGACACGATCTTGATGAGGCCGATGTCGCCGGTCGCATTCACATGAGTGCCGCCGCAAAATTCGATGGACGGACCTGCTGTCAATACACGGACCTTGTCTCCGTACTTGTCTCCGAAGAATGCAATCGCCCCCATCGACAATGCTTCATCCTTGGATGTCTCGATCGAGCGAACACCTGTGTTCGACAGGGTGTGCTGATTCGCCAACTCTTCGATTCGAGCCAATTCGTCGGAAGTGACCGCCTCGTAATGACTGAAGTCGAATCTCAGTCTGTCTTCGTCGACGAGAGAGCCCGCCTGCTTCACGTGCTCTCCGAGCACTTCGCGAAGCGCCCAATGAAGGATGTGCGTCGCCGTGTGATGTTTGCGAATCGCCGTTCGCCTTTCGGAATCGATGACAGCCGATACGGTCTGACCAACTTCGAGAGTTCCCGAGACAGCACGACAGTGGTGCATTCGCAATCCTGGTAGAGCAAAGGTGGTGTCCAGGACTTCGAACTCACCCGAAGGACCGATCAATCGTCCCGTGTCACCGACCTGACCGCCGCTCTCGGCATAGAACGCCGTCCGATCCAAGAAGACGTCGAATTCTCCGTGCGCATCTTCGATGGCTGCAAGCACTCGTCCTTCGCATTGCTCGGTGTCGTAGCCCACGAACTCGGTGACGCCGTGTGCGTCGAGCACCGACCGGTGCATCTCGTGCCGAGCGGGGTCGACGTCTCCGCCCTTGCGTGCCGCCTTCGCTCGCAGACGCTGCTCCTCCATCTCATCGCGGAAGCCGTCGATGTCGATCGACAGACTTCGCTCAGCCATGATTTCCTCGGTGACTTCCACCGGAAACCCGTAGGTGTCGTGCAACAAGAAGACTGTCGAGCCGGACAGCGGAGCTTGTGAACCGGATCCTCGTGAAATCTCGTCTTCGAGGATTCCGAGACCGGTCTTCAATGTCTGACGGAATCGCTCCTCTTCCTTCGTCAGCACCTCCATGACGAAATCGGATTGGCGCGCGACGTCGGGGTACGCCTCACCCATGACCTGGACCGCGGTCTGGGAAAGAGTTGGCATCACAAGCTTTTCGGTACCGAGCATGTAAGCGTGTCGGATTGCGCGTCGAATGATTCTCCGAAGCACGTATCCGCGGCCTTCGTTGGAGGGAAACACTCCGTCGGCAACCATCATCGTGCTCGAACGCGCATGTTCGGCCAGAACTCTCAAACTGAAACTCGATCGGTCCTGGTAGTCGCCAGAAACGTACTTCGCCCCGGTGATCGACTGGGCTTTGTCGATCAACGGCATCATCACATCGGTCTCCCAGATGCTGTCGGTGCTCTGAAGAAGAGTGAGAATTCGTTCGAGGCCGGCGCCCGTGTGGATCGAGGGCTTCGGCAATCGAGTGCGTGTGCCGTCAGCAGATTGGTCGTACTGCATGAAGACCAGGTTCCAGAACTCCATGAAACGATCACCCTGAGGATCGTTCAGTGGACCTCCAGGAGGACCGAACTCCGGGCCCCGGTCGATGTGCAACTCCGAGCACGGACCGCATGGTCCGGTCTCTCCCATCTGCCAAAAATTGTCCTTGTCACCGAGTCGCTGGATTCGCTCCATCGGCACGCCAACTTGTTCGTGCCACAACGCTTCCGCCTCATCATCACTTTCGTGAACTGTGATCCAGATTCGATCTCCGTCGAAACCCAGCACCTCGGTCACGAACTCCCATCCCCAAGGAATTGCGCTCTCCTTGAAGTAGTCGCCGAACGAGAAATTGCCCAGCATCTCGAAGAAGACGAGATGCCTCTTCGTGCGACCGACGTCTTCGAGGTCGTTGTGCTTACCTCCGGCTCGCGCGCACTTCTGCACGGTCGCAGCACGTGAGAACGGAGCGACCTCGTCGCCGACGAAGTAGGGCTTGAACGGCACCATGCCTGCCACGGTGAACAGGATGGTTGGATCGTGCGGGATGAGACTCGCCGAGGACACAGGCTCGTGGCCACGCGCCGCGAAGAAATCGGTGAAGGCTCGGCGAAGTTCGTTGGCGGTGAAGAGAGGTCGAACGGACATGACAGGCAGAGGATACCTGTCGACATCTCCTGCCTGCCGTTGGATATCACCTAACCTGATCCGGTGACTTCACGCTCTCCTCGTTCTCAGACACCATCAGCGACGAACAAGGCTGTTGTTCGCCCTCCCAAGCGCATCCCCGTCGCGGGACTGTCGGGACGGCACGAGGATCTCCATGAGATGATCTCCTTCGAGGATCCGAAAGAGCAGAGGACCTGGATCTTCGACGCCACCTTCATGCGCTCACCGTGGAAGTGCATCTTCGGGGAAGGCTGCCTCGGTGTTCTCGATGAGCCGACGCCGGAACTGAACCATGGCTGCTGCTCGTTCGGTGCGCATTTCGTCGACGAGGACGACGTTGCCAATGTCGTCAAGTACGTCGTACGACTCACCGATGAGAACTGGCAGTTCAAGAAGGCTGCAAAGAGCCGCGGTTTCCTGAAGAAGGCCAAGACCGGTGAAACCATGACCCGCACCGTCGACGGAGCGTGCATCTTCTTGAATCGCCCGGGTTTCGAGGGTGGATCCGGTTGCGCCCTCCACATCGCCGCTCTTCAAGCTGGCGAGCGTCCTCTCGACTGGAAACCCAACGTGTGCTGGCAGCTACCGATCCGAGTCGACCATCACACCGATGACAACGGTTGGGTGAACACCACAGTGCGCGAATGGAAGCGACGCGACTGGGGCGCCGGCGGCGAGGACCTGCATTGGTGGTGTACCGAGTCGACCGATGCATTCGTCGGACGCGAACCCGTCTACCGGTACTTGCGCGACGAGATCATCGAGACAGTGGGTGCAAAGGTCTACGAATTGCTTGTCGAGGCTCTCGAACGCCCGACTGCACAGCCGTTGACCCATCCGGCTCTGACGATCACGAAGAAGGGCAAGTAGACGTCACGAGCTGGTCTTCTTGAACGCCTTGCGGCGATCCTCGAGTCCCAGGTGGCGCTTGCGAATACGAATCGACGACGGAGTGATCTCCACCAATTCGTCGTCCGCAATCCATTCGATCGCCGTCTCGAGAGTGTGAACTCGAGGTGGAGCCAGTTTCACACCGTCGTCGTGGCTGTGCGTTCGAATGTTCGTCTTCTCCTTGGGGCGAACAGCGTTGACAACCATCTCGTCGTTTCGTGAACATTCCCCGACGACCATTCCTTCGTAGGTCGTGTCGCCGGGTGCCACGAACAGTTCACCGCGCAACTGCAGATTGTCGAGCGCATACGCGGTGGCTTGACCCATTCGATCTGAGATCATCGCTCCACCGGTTCGGTGAGGAAGTTCTCCGACCCAAGGAGTCCACCCCGCATGATGCTGGTGCAACATGGCTGTACCACGCGTCACGGTCAGAAGCAGCGAGCGGAATCCGATGAGACCTCGGCTCGGACATTCGAATGTGATCACGGTGCGTCCTGGGTCACCAGGCTGCAGATCGACGACTCGTCCCTTACGTGGCGCCAAGGCCTGAGTCACAGCCCCGACGTGCTCATCGGGTACGTCACAGACTCCGCGTTCGAGCGGTTCGAACTTCTGGCCGTTCACTTCCTTGGTGACGACCTCAGGACGGCTCACCTGCAATTCGAAACCTTCGCGCCTCATGCTCTCGATGAGGACTGCGAGCTGCAATTCGCCGCGACCCGCAACTTCGAGAACATCAGGCGAGTCGGTCTCGTGAAGTTTGATCGACACGTTGCCGAGTACTTCCTTTTGCAGTCGTTCGATGAGGTGTCGGCTCGTGAGGTACTTGCCTTCCCGACCTGCGAAGGGAGAGGTGTTCACGCCGAATGTCATCCGCAGCACCGGTTCGTCGACTTTCAGCCGAGGAAGTGCCACAGGGGCCTCGACAGAAGCGATGGTGTCACCAATTTCGACCTCGGGGAATCCGGCAACGACGAACAGTTCCCCAGCGCCGAGTTCCTCGACATCAACGCGACCGACACCCTGATACGCCATCAGATGAGAGAGACGACGACGCAGCGGAGGCTGGCCTTCGGAGAACTCCTCCTCCAAGAGCGCAACGGTGTCACCTTTGCGCAACACGCCCTGATACACGCGTCCGATCGCCAGCCGACCCAAGTACTCCGATGCATCGAGGTTGGTGACGAGAGCCTGCAAGGGAGCGCTCGAATCACCTTCAGGCGCCGGGATTCGTTGAAGGATCGTGTCGAGCAACGGCGAAAGGTCTGCGTCTTCGGGCGGCATGCCGAGCCCGACCATTGCGCGTCCTTCACGTGCGACTGCCGAAACGACCTCGAACTCGATGTGACGGTCGGCGGCCTCGAGGTAGATGAACAACTGGTAGACCTCGTCCAGAACTTCCTCGGCTCGAGCATCGCTGCGGTCCACTTTGTTGATGATCACAATGGCCGGAAGATCTCGGGCGAGAGCTTTCTGAAGTACGTACCGTGTTTGAGGCAGGGGACCTTCTGCTGCATCCACGAGCAGAAGAATTCCGTCCACCATTGTCAGAGCACGCTCGACCTCTCCGCCGAAATCGGCGTGACCCGGAGTGTCGACGAGGTTGATCTTGGTGCCCTTCCACGTGATGGACGCAGACTTGGCAAGAATCGTGATTCCCCGCTCACGTTCCTGGTCTCCGGAGTCCATCACTCGATCGACGACGTTCTGGTGCGCGGCGAACGTACCAGTCGCCTTCAAGAGGGCGTCCACCAAAGTTGTCTTGCCATGGTCGACGTGCGCGACAAGAGCCACGTTTCTCAGACTCACGTGTTCTCCTGATCAGCTGAATCGATACAACGGCTCACAAGCCGTCTTCTGACAATGCCTCTTCGTCCGACTCGGCGTCGTCGTCATCGTCGAAGACGACTCCGTACTTCTCCGCCAAGGCTGCGTACTCATCGTCCTCGGACCGCTGAACGCGATCTCCGTTACCCAAACCCAGGTCGAATGCACTGGGTCCTGCTTGCTTCAGTTTTCTCGCTTCTTCAAAGCGACGATGACGACCCTTTTTCACGTCAGGGCTCCGAACTCATAAGAGGGGTGCTTCATGACGGCGCCCACCGACTTCGGCCTGGTCTTCGCCCGAGTGGACTCGCCCAGCGCCCGCAGAATCGACGATGCACCGCAGCCCGAACACCGTGAACGGGCACAGACAGTCTAGGTGTTTCCTGCCCAGATGTGTGGCAATCGGCCCAAGTTCGACTCAAATTGCCCCGTTCGATGCCGGCAAGCACGTACCAGGTTGCCCCCGAGAGATCCCCCAGTCACAATGTGGACATGGAACTGCAGTGTCCCCCGAGGTGGTTGCGATGAGTGCAGTGGGTACGTCTCGAACGGTGGCTGTCGTCAATCAGAAGGGCGGCGTCGGAAAGACCACCATCACGCTCGGTCTCGCATCAGCAGCACGCCAGGCCGGCCGCCGTGTTCTGGTCGTCGACCTCGACCCTCAAGCCTCGTCCACGTGGGTTCTCGGCATCGACCCCACCGAACTCGAGACTTCAGTTGAAGACGTTCTCGACGGGCGTTCAGCACGACCGGTGATCCTCCCGAGTCATTGGGGCGAGGAGGTCGATGTCCTGCCCTCGTCGAGATCCTTGCAGACATCGGAGACAGGCAAATCGACAACTGCACTCCGACGCGCCCTCAATGCGATTCAGGACTCCTCCGATCCGTACGACGCGATTCTGATCGACTGTCCACCATCCCTCGGGTCGATCACCGAGAGCGGTCTCACTTCAGCTCGTCATGCTTTGATCGTCGTGGAACCGTCAGCTCTCGGACTACGCGGCGTCGAAGCCGTCGCCGACACGATCGACCGAGTCTGGGAACGACAGAATCCCGAGTTGGAAATTGCGGGAGTCATCGTGAACCGTGTGCCGGCTGTGTCGAGTGAGGCAGAGCGACAACTCGACATGCTCAACCGCACTGTGGGGCGACGCGCCGTCTGGGAGCCATACGTTCCGCAGCGAGTGATCTTTTCCGAAGCCGTGAGCTCGAGACGGCCCATTCACGACATGGGCGCACGCGCAGTGGATGTTGCTGACATCTTCGACTCTCTCTGGCGAAGGCTCTGGCGTCGCCTCAAAACGACCTGACGAAGACCTGCTTCAATCCCCTTGGACGTCCGCGCGGATCATTTTCAGACCTCCGCGACCGTCGAATGACAACCCTGCTCGACCCTTGAGCAGATCATCGAGTTGGGTTCCGAGAAGTTCTTGCCGCCAGCCGGTTGAGAGCCGACCACCCCGCTCTCCGCGCAAGAAATCCACGATGTCTTGACGTGTTGCCAACAACGCGGCGTCGATGTGCTCCATTCGAGCGACCTCGCTGACCCACGCTGACAAGAGTGTGACCGCAGGTCGAAGGTGCCGTTCCATCTCGTCGCCTTCGGACTGCGGCAACTCAAGGGGATTCTTCTTGCCCACCTCGACGGCTCGCAGGATCTCCTGAGCAATCGTCCCACGCGTGTGGCGCTCATCGACTCCGCGAGCTTGGGCCAGTTCCGAAACACTCGAAGGTTCTCGCTGAGCGATCCCATGCAGAGCAAGATCCGGAAGCACCTGTCGTGGGGGAATGTCGCTGTCCATGGCTCTGCGCTCACGCCACTCAGCCAGGGCAGCGAGCACACCCCGGGTTCGGGGCCTCATTCCACGAACGTCTTTCTGCTTACGCCACACTTCGGTTGGGTCAGCGGGACCAACTCGCCGACAGCGCAATTCCTCACAGGCGTCGAAAGCCCACTGCAGTCGACGACGGCGGTCCAACTCATCCGAGAGCCGATCCTGCAGCTCCAACAGATACTCGACATCGGACAACGCGTACGTTTTTTGCGCCTCCGTCAACGGTCGTCGCAGCCAGTCCGTGAGTCGGTCTCCCTTCGGGAGCGAGATCTTCAATTCCGAGTTCACCAGTGATGCCAACGACGGTGTCGAGTATCCGAGGAAACCTGCTGCAATCTGCGTGTCGAAGATCCTTGCCGGAACGACTCCGATCGCGTGGAACAGCACATCGAGATCTTGTTGTGCTGCGTGGAGAACCACTTCGTACCGCTCTGAGAAGAGTTCGGTGAGCGGAGACACATCACAAGACAGAGGATCGATGATTGCCGAGCCATCAGCCCATGCGACCTGGATCAAGGCAAGCTTGGGGAAGTACGTCCGCTCGCGATGGAATTCCGTATCGAGTGCGAATCTCGAATGATCCGCCAACACTCGGGTCAATTCACGGACCGACGGATCCGAGTCGATCCACTGCGTCGTCACCGCGGTGATTCCCCTTCGACGACCTCACGACCACTCATGATCCATGCCATCGTCCCGCCGATGACATTGACGACGTCATGTCCTCGGTCGGACAGGAACTCCCCCGCATTCGCGCTTCGTGCCCCCGATTGACAGATCAGGTACGTGGTCTCGCCTGGCGAGCAGCACTCTGCGATCCGATCGGGCACTTGCCCGAGAGGAACAGAGAGCGCTCCCGGAACATGACCCGATGTGTACTCATCCGGCTCGCGAACGTCGACCAGTCGCGCTCCGGCGGCCAGGACCGACTCGAGGTCCTCGACATTGATCTCTTTCATCCTCGTTTCTCCGATCCTCTCGATCGACAAAACTACCGTTCATCGACCACCTGGCGCAGAAAGGACTCCAAGTCCTGTGGCTCGTTCACATTGCGCAACTGCACATCGCCGAGTGTCACGGACGTCGAGTGCAATTCACCGAGAAGGCCGAAGATCGACAGTTCACCCGAGCCGATCCGCCGACGAACGATCTCGATTGTCGACCGCACGCGCCACACTGAACACAAGGGCTGACCGCGACCGGCTTGCGTGGCTGCGTACGCCACGTCAGAAAGCAGATCATGACCGTTATCGGTGATGCCGTGCAGGATCGACTGGATACCGGCTGACGTGACGTTCCAGAGATCTGTTGCGAGGACGAAGGCGTACTCGCTGTCGCAGTGCTCGAGTGCTGTGAGCAACCCCGATATGGGACCGAACCCTGAACGAGAGTCGGGGACGCTCTCGTAACTCGACCACGGAGCACGATCACGTCCAACGAGAACCACGCCGCCATCACAGACCTTCTCCAGACGGCTCGCCAGGAGGTCAGCAGCAGGAATGCCTCCGATTGGATAAGAAGCCTTGTCCATGCCGAGACGACGGCTCTGCCCGCCGATCAGAACGAATCCTGATGTGGTCGCAAGGTCTGTCGACCTCACGAGAACTTCCTCGTTCACTCGCCGGGCGGGATTCCGCTCGGATCCAATTGGGCAAGGAACAGCATGCAACGCTCGGCTTCGTCGTTCTCGCCGATCGATTCAGCAGTTCGAGCAAGACCGAGAAGACATCGCAGGAAACCTCTGTTCGACGGAGCGGACCACCGAACGAAACCTGAACCCCTCCATCCGTTCTGCCGCAACGCGTCGAGTCCCCGGTGATACCCGACTCGAAAGTAGGCATACTGCTCGAGCACGGTCCGACCATGTGGCCCGATCTTCGCCCATCCAGTCGACGAACGCGGTCGAGTTGCCACCACACGACTCAAGTCGGCATGAGGATCGGACGACGATGCAGCGCTCTCGAGAGCCGCAAGAAAATCTGGCTCCTCGTCGGGAAGGACGGTCGACGGGAGACCTTCGGAAGAGAGGCGAACAGCATGCGAATCGGACACGGCATCAGAGTAATCTGACCCCGTGAGTGAACTGGTCTCGGTGTTCCAATTCGCGTTGGACGTGTCCCAAGTGCGCAATGCGACGCTTGCAGGGTCCGTCGTGCCAGTCATCATCGGACTGTTGCTCTTTCGCATCGTTGCCGGAGCATTCGCTCGAGCATTCATTCTCGTCATTGCTCTCGTTGTCGGCGGTGTGATCTATCTGCAACGTGAGGAAATCACCGATTGCGTCAAGGATGCCCGCGCAGGAATCGAACAACTCGATGCCATCGAGGCTCCCGAGATCGACTGCAAGATCTTCGGTTTCGATCTCAGCCTCCAACCCTGACCGATCCGCAGCGTCGTCATACTGCCGGCCAAGCACCCGGTCGCAGTCTGATGTCCATGTGAACCACGAGTTGTTCCACGTACTCGGCAGGTCTCGAAGAGTGTGCATTGTGGTGTGCACCGTCGAGAACGGCCAATCGAGAATCGGCACGCTCGGCCAGAAACTCGGCGCCGCGCCTCATGTAGTCCCTAGCGAGTGAACCGACGCCAATACTCACGGGAACCGAGATCGCGGCGGCGTCGAATGCGGGTGACGTATGGATCGAAGCAAGTTCGTCCACGAGAGCTCGCCCCTCCTGGCGCCTCTCGCGCTTTGTCGCTTCCGGGAGACGATCCCACAGCCGCTGCCCGATGAAGCGAATGAGGAACTCCTGCGCAGCCAGTTCGGGATCTTCCGTTCGACGGGATGCCTGACCAGCACCAGTGTCAGTCGGCCACCACTCGAGCCACGGCATGGGATTCTCGTATGTCACAACTCCCCGAACGAGCTCTGGATTGTGCACCGCACAGACCAGGGCAACAGTGCCGCCGAAGCTGTGTCCGATGACAATCGCTGGCTTCGATCCGATCACGGCGACCAGATCTTCCACGTGATGTGCGATCCCGAAAGGGCCTGGCACGTCAGACGATGATGCGTACCCGCGTCTGTCGTAGAGGGTGACCTCGAACGAGTTGCTCAGAATCCGTGCCAACTTGAGGAATCCAGCCTGCCGGTCCATGCTCCCGTGAACCAGGACGAGTCGCTCGACACTCGAAGGGTCATCGACCGACTCAGCAACAATGGTGCGAGTTCCGGCGAGAACGGAATCAGTGGCTTTAGCCTGCTGGACTGTGGAAATCATTCTGATCCGGCACGCTATACCGGAGCGTCGAGAACTCGAATCAGGGGCAGCCGATCCGGAACTCTCAGAACAGGGTGTGAGACAAGCAGAGTTGCTCGCCCAGTACCTCGCGACCGAATCCCTCGACGCGATCTACTCGAGCCCGATGCGTCGCGCCCGGCAAACCGCAGCACCAGTCGCTGAGTCCTTCGGTCTCGACGTGACGCTTGTCGACGGAGTCGCCGAATTCGACAGGCACAGTGAGTGGTATGTCCCCGTCGAGGAACTGAAAGCCGCCAATGACCCGAGGTGGCACGAACTGGTCAGCGGCGAATGGACTGCGACTCACGAGACGGAAGACGAGTTCATTTCTCGAGTCACTTCCACCATCGAGACGATCATCTCGAACCACGGTTCGCAGCGAGTAGCCGTTGTGTGTCATGGCGGCGTCATCAATGCCTACATCGCCACCATCCTCGGCATGGGGAACAAAAGAGGTTTCTTCTATCCGAATTACACATCGATTCACAGAATTGCTGCTGCGCGAAGCGGAGAGCGAAGCGTTGTCACCCTCAATGAAACCAGCCATCTGCGTGGCTCGGGTCTTCCGATCGGACTCTTTCAGAAGTGAGCCCGCACAACGACTCTTCCATCGATTCCTTGAAACGTCATCTCGACGCGTCCGTGTCACCCGCTCACAGCGTGCGACACGTCGTCGAGCGGCTCACGAACTCGGGTTTCCACACCGTGGCGAGCGGGGAACTTTCCTCGACTCTTCCGAATCTGGGAATCGTCGCGGATGCAGGCTTCGCATGTGCATGGATTCGCGGATCCGGACAACCCTCGTTTCGCATCGTCGGTGCGCACACGGACTCCCCGACGCTCAAGATCAAGCCTCGACCCGACATCAGCAACGTCGGCTGGAAGCAACTGGCAGTCGAAATCTATGGCGGCATCCTGAACAACTCGTGGCTCGACCGTGATCTTGGAATCGCGGGAAGGGTTGTCCTCGGCAATGGTGAGGTACGCCTCTTCGACTCCGTCGATCCGGTAGCCCGCATTCCGCAACTCGCAGTTCACCTCGATCGCGAGGTCAATGAGCGCGGCTTAATTCTCGACAAGCAGTTGCACCTCACTCCAGTGTGGGGAGTGGGAGATGTCTCCCCCGACGGTTTCAAGTCCTGGGTCGCCCACGAACTCCACATCGATCCCGAATTCGTCGCTGCCTGGGATCTCGGCCTGTACGACGTCACCCCAGCAGCGATCATCGGTGCAGATCGAAGCATGCTGGCAAGTGGTCGACTCGACAATCAGGTCTCCTGCTGGGCGGCAGTCGAAGCACTTGTCTCGATCGCCGAACAACAGGTGTCTCCCCAATCGACGTCCGTCGTTGTTCTCTTCGACCACGAAGAAGTGGGTTCGCAGAGCACCCATGGAGCCGATGGTCCGCGCCTCGAATGGATTCTCGAAGCGCTGTCTGCATCCGACCGCGTCGGCTTCTCCGATGCTCTGTCCCGTTCACACTGCTTGTCGGTCGACAACGCTCATGCTGTTCATCCGAATTATCCGGAGCGCCACGAACCGATGCACAGACCGGCCCCGAATAGCGGGCCCGTGTTGAAGATCAACGCCAACCAACGGTATGCATCCACTCCGGAGTCGACAGTCCCCTTCCTCGAAGCTTGTAGACAGACCGGAATCTCTCATCAACTGTTCGTATCGCGCAACAGCCAACCGTGTGGATCCACGATCGGGCCGATCACTGCCACGCGTCTCGGCATTCCTACAGCGGACATTGGCGTTGCACAACTCTCGATGCACTCTGCTCGCGAGGTGTGCGGAGCAGAGGATCCCTCAGCGATGAAGACCGTCCTCACCGCCTACCTTGCGGGAACCACCTGACCCGCACGTCGCTCTGCTTCATCGAACAGCGACTGAAGCCGAACATGCAGTTGCTGCGAGATCTCCTTCACTTCTGCTCGCGGCATTCGCCCATTGACTGCTCTTGCAGGATGAATCGGCTCCCCGATCAGCACCACGATCTTTCGCGGATACATGAACTTCATTCCCTTACCGAGAACTCGTTCACTTCCCCCAATGCCAACGGGAACGATCGGCACACCGGCTTTACAGGCCACATAGGCGGCTCCGTCTCGCAACGGCTGAACTGTCGGTCCGGATTTCCGCTCGCCTTCCGGAAAGAGCACGAGCGGCTCTCCCGACTCGAGCACAGCAATTGCACGCATGATGGCTTCGCGATCTGCACTTCCTCGAGTGACAGGAAAAGCTCCGAGCGCAGACAGCGTCCATCCAAATGGCTTCTTCTTCCACATGCTGTCTTTGCCCATGAATCGCATTCGCCGTCGGGTGCACCCCGAGGCAATCGGGGTATCGATGAAGCTTCGATGTACCGGAGCCAGGACGAAGGGACCGCTGGCAGGGATGTTCTCCTGTCCCGACATGCTCATTCGACAGTAGGACTTGAGAATCGCCGTGACGAGGAACCGAACTGATTGGTAGAAAGCCCGGCTCGAAATACCGTTCCCGGCCAAGTATGAATCGACGTCACTCACTTGCTCGCACTCCTGTTTTCAATTCGTGTCAATCATCCGATCCGCCGTGATCTGCATCACCGCGAATTCCTCTTGCAGTTTCCCGCTCGACGAGGAGAGCCATGATCCCCTCCACAACATCATCGATCGAGCGATCACTCGTATCGACAGTCACAGCATCGTTGGACTCGGCAAGTGGACTATCCGAGCGAGACGAATCCTTGAAGTCTCGCTCGCGAATCGACTGTTCGATCGCCTGGACATCCCCGCCCATCTCTGCGACGCGACGCTCTGCTCTCACACGCGGAGACGCCGTCAAGAAGACTTTCAGAATCGCATCGGGAAACACAACTGTTCCGATATCGCGGCCTTCGATCACTCCGCCGCCGCGGGTCTCTCCCCAATGGCGCTGGCGCTCACGCATCTCTTGTCGCACCGAGGACATGGCTGCGACAGTGCTCACTGCACCAGTCACCTCGGGACCTCGTATGAAGTCAGTGACGTCGATGCCATCAGCTACCACCGACTCGAGACCTACCTCGATGTCGATCTCGCGACTCATCGGGCCGATCGCTGATTCGTCGTGGACATCCCAACCTCGATGCAGAGCATCTGCCGTGACTGCCCTGTACCTCGCTCCGGTGTCGAGATACTCGAGATCGAGCGCTCGAGCGAGACGACGAGCAATCGTCGATTTTCCGGCGCCAGCAGGACCGTCGATCGCTATCACTCTCAGTCTTCCCACGACATTCACCGGACGGACGTCCTACCAACTCGTTCCAAGAGGACGACCTTCCTCGTAACCCGCCGAGCTCTGAATGCCGACCACGGCCCGCTCGCGAAACTCCTCCATCGTCGCGGCACCCGCGTACGTGAAAGAACTTCTTACTCCCGACACGATCTGATCGATGATGTCTTCTACGCCTGGGCGCTCCGGATCGAGGTACATCCGCGAGGTCGAGATCCCCTCTTCGAACAATTCTTTGCGAGCCCTCTCGAACACTCCTTCGCGACGAGTCCTGTTACGCACAGCCCTATTCGACGCCATGCCGAAATTCTCCTTGTACAAACGGCCGTCCGGGTCGCGCAAGGTGTCGGCGGCTGATTCGTAGGTTCCAGCCAGCCAGGATCCGAACATGACATTTCCAGCTCCGGCAGCGAGCGCGAGCGCCACATCACGTGGATGGCGTACACCACCATCTGCCCAAACCGACGCACCGAGTTCACGCGCGGCCTGCGAACACTCGAGAACCGCTGAAAACTGAGGTCTGCCGACTCCGGTCATCATTCGGGTCGTACACATGGCTCCTGGACCGACGCCCACCTTGACGATGTTCGCTCCCGCATTCACCAGATCACGAGTGCCAGACGCCGTGACGACGTTGCCCGCAACGATGATGGCGTTGGGCGCAGCGCGCCGCGCAGCCTCCACAGCTTGAATCATCCGGACCTGATGTCCGTGAGCTGTATCGACGACGAGAACGTCGACACCGAGTTCGTGCAGTCGTTTGGCCTTCGATGCTGGATCATTGTTGACACCGATTGCAACCGCAGTGAGGAACTCCCCTTTCGCGTTGACCGCTGGGCGATAGAGCGTCGACCGCAATGCTCCTCGTCGAGTCACACACCCGATGAGCCGACCCGAACCATCGATCACCGGCGCCGCTGTATGACGTTGTTCCGACAACGTGTGGAAGATGTCTTCGAGTGATCGGCCGGATTCAATCGTCAGCAGATCTGTCGACATGACATTGTGCAACTGTGTGAAACGGTCGTACCCCGCAGCGTCTGCTTCCGTGAAGATTCCGAGTGGACGACGCTCGTCATCGGTGACGATGACCACACCATGAGCTCGTTTGTGAATGAGACTCAGCGCCTGCCCGACGGTGTCCGAGGGACCAAGCGTGATCGGAGTCTCGTAGACGGGGTGGCACTGCTTGACGAAGGTCGTCACGTTGCTGATCACGTCGAGAGGGATGTCCTGAGGTAGGACCACGAGACCGCCGCGCCGCGACACAGTCTCTGCCATCCGCCGGCCGGCGACGGCCGTCATATTTGCGACGACGATGGGAATCGTGGTTCCGATGCCGTCCGTGGTCGCGAGGTCCACATCCAGCCTGGAGTTCACAGCCGACAGACTCGGAACCATGAACACGTCGTTGTAGGTCAAATCGAAGGGGGGTGGCACGTCACTCAGGAATCTCACGTCACTCTCCTCGAATTGGACCGCAGGACCATCGTACGAAACGGCTCACAAGACTACGGAGTATCTTGACCGATATGGAGCACCCTGTCGTCCTCGTTCATGGTTGGGGCGGTTCGTACGAGACCACCTGGAGACAGAGCGGCTTTGCAGACCTTCTCGAGGACGCAGGGCGAAACGTCATCGGCGTCGACCTACTCGGGCACGGAACCGCTCCGAAACCCCATGACCCGGATGCGTACAGGGATCTCACCGAGCGGGTTCTCGATGCGGCCCCCGATGCTCCGAGCGATTTCGTCGGGTTCTCGCTCGGCGCAATGACGGTGTTGCGATTGGCAGTCGACCACCCCGATCGGGTGCGCAGCCTCGTGCTCGCTGGTATCGGACGGAACGTTCTCGAGAGCAGCGATTCGGCCTCTCATCGCATGATCGTCGCTGCCCTGCAGGCCGACGAGCCAGAGAGTGGATCGCTCGACGACGGTGAAGTCGGTCCGACAAGCAATATTGCCCGGTTGTTCGTGCAGTATGCCAATGGTCCCGAGAACGATCGACGCGCCCTCACCGCTGTCCTCGAGTGTGGACGCGCTGCATTCACACCTGAAGAACTCGCTCGGGTCACATGCCCTGTGCTCGTCGTGATCGGTGCGGACGATTTCGCTGGGCCAGGGGATCCACTCGCCGCGCTCTTGCCGAATGCACGCCTCATCACCTTGCCACGCGTCGATCACTTCGCCACTCCCGAGAATTTCGGATTCTTCGACGCTGCTCTCGACTTCCTCGGTGCTGGTCTGTGACACAACACGTTTCCGAGAACGACAATTCCGGCACCGATATTGCGCGTGCTGTCGAGATCCTTCGCTCAGGAGGAGTCGTCGGTCTGCCAACTGAGACTGTCTACGGGCTCGGTGCCGATGCGTCGAATCCTTCTGCCGTCGAGCGCGTCTTTCGCATCAAAGGACGCCCTGCAGATCATCCCCTGATCGTGCACGTCGCCGACGTGGAGCACGCCCGCCGGTGGTGCCGAGAGTGGACTGGCGGAGCACAGTTGCTCGCCGAAGCCTTCTGGCCGGGACCTCTCACCTTGATACTCGAGCGTGCTTTGCACGTGATCGATCAGATCACCGGTGGGCGGAACTCTGTCGCCATTCGATGTCCATCACATCCGATCATGCACCGCGTCCTCGTCGACCTCGACGGAGGCATCGCCGCTCCTTCCGCGAACCGCTTCGGCAAGGTCAGCCCGACAACTGCACAGCACGTGATCGACGACTTGGGCCTCGACGTCGACTACGTCCTCGACGGTGGACCTTGTGACATCGGCGTCGAGTCGACGATCGTCGACTGCACCGTCGATCCTCCCCAAATCTTGCGGCCGGGAGGAGTGTCCGAGTCCCGGATCATCGACGTACTCGGAGCCGTCGCATCAGCAAGCGGACCGTCCCGCGCGCCTGGAATGATGCTGAGCCACTATGCACCGAACTGCCGGGTCCACGCGGTGGAATCCCAGCGAGAAGCCGAAGAGCAGCAGGTGAAGCTCTCTGGATCCTCTGCCGCTCTGGACGAAGACGGTTCGGCTCGGGCCGACACCGTCGTCATCCTCGACGCCTCAGTCGATCCGGATCGCTTCGCGTCGTCGATGTATGCACAACTGCGAAAGTGCGACCGCATGGGCGTGCGAGACGTCGTCGTCGTGTTGCCGAAGGACAGCGGTATCGGAAGTGCGATCCGCGATCGGATCTTCAAGGCAGCGGTTCGCGACTGACCGATCCACCATTGATCGTCGTGATCCACAGATCACGTATCTCTTCGACCGAATAGACCCGATACCCGGGTTCGACATCACAGGACAGACTCACTGTTGTCGACCCAGCGTCTGGAAAGAGTTCGAATCGGCACCAGAGCGGGCCTGGGTCTCGGATCAGAACTTCGAGAAGATAGGGCGGGTCTTCGTCCACTACTTCACCGAGGTGCGCCGCAGCGACCAGCAGCACCTCGAAGGCTTCAACTGGCAGTGCGTTGACGACGAAGGAAGGTGCGTCTCGGAATACCCGGCCATGGCGATGTCGCAGCAAATCGACATCGACGAACCCTGCATCCTCCACGTAGTCAGAGGGCACGACCTTGCCGTGTACGACCCTGTCTGTCGAGCGCTCGGCTCGAACGGCAAGAAGAATTCGAAAAGCCTCGTTCACTCTTGCCATGTCCGTGTGGCTTCCGCCGACATCCGGGTGAAGGGCACGAGCCAGACGGCGACGAGCTGCGACGATGTCGTCACGAGAAGCTTCTTGGGACACGCCGAGGATCGCGCAACTTTCTTCCACAGTCATCATGTCGTACTGGACGTCGTACTGGACATCGATGTTGTGGTGATCACGGCCGGCACCTCACGACTTTCGCGGCCCGGCGGAGGTGAACGCAGTACCCGGTGGATCACTTGCCCATGGTGGCTCACTTCCCCAGGTGTCCTCGTAAACGAGTTCGCTGATCGGACGCCGCCGAACCGGACCGTGCGATCCAACCGGACGTCCGAGGGTGATGCATGCAGAGAGCGCAACCTCGTCGGGGATCTCGAGCAACTCTTTGAGTTCGCTCTCCACTGCGTGATGCCACATGGTCAAAACGCCGCCGTACCCGAGTGCGCGGGCAGCGAGAAGAAGGTTCTGACATGCCGGGTACACCGAGGCGCCTTCGTAGGGGTCGGGCGCTCTGTGCCGCACGAGGCAGACGAGGACGACGACGGGGGCATCCTCGAAGTGGTCGACGTAGTGCTGCATCGCTCGTGCTTGGCGACTCTTGGGCGAGTCCTCGATGACGCCCGATCCGCTCGCATATCCGTCGGTCGAAGCCTTCGCCTTCCAACCTGCGCGAAATGCTTCGCCAATGAGCTCCTTGGCTCGAACCGCCGTCTCGCTCGATCGCAGCACAACGAAGCGAAATCCCTGCCGATTCGATCCACTCGGTGCACGCGAGGCGTGCCAGAGGATCGTATTCACATCCTCGAGTGGAATGTCGTCCGACGTGTACCGGCGGATCGCACGAGTCGTGGCGATTCCGTCCAACAGTCCGATCTCACTCTTGGAATTGGTCGACATCGGCGCAGCAGTTCGTCAACGACCCTGGAAGTCGGCGGGGCGCTTTTCCATGAACGCAGCAACTCCCTCTTGGAAGTCCTTCGTACGGAACAATGGAAGCAGCTGTAAGAACACATGGTGGATGTTCTGCTCGAAGGTCTCGGTTTCCGCAGCACGCATCATTCGCTTGATGGCCCGAACAGCAAGTGGAGCGTTCGAGGCGATTTCGGATGCCATCTGATGCACGGCTGTCTGCAGTTCCTCAGCTGGGACGACACGATTGACGATTCCGAGATCGAGCCCCTCTGCCGCCGTCAACGTGCGACCGGTGAAACAGATCTCCGCTGCCTTGGCATAGCCGACGATTCTCGGAAGTAGCCACGTTCCTCCGCTTTCGGGAAGGATTCCTCGTTTGGCGAATCCCGGCGCAAGCTTGGCCGACTCCGAAGCAATTCGGATATCGCATCCGAACGCAAGATCGAGTCCGTACCCAGCTGCACCTCCGTTGAGAGCGCAAATCGTCGGCGTATCGACATTGTGCAGCACCACGGGAGGGGCGGTGCGAAGATCGAACTCTGCAGCCCCCAGGTCTCCCCCGGTATCGAGAACCCCGAGAGCTTCCTTTTGCCCCATCTGAGCTGCAAGATCGAGACCTGCACAAAAGGCTCGACCGGCACCGGTGAGGACGATGCAGCGAACGTCTCGGTCACGGTCCGCCCTCAAGAGAACCTCCGAAAGATCGTTCAACATCGGGCCCGAAATAGTGTTCATGCGCTCGGGTGCGTTCAACGTGATGGTCGCAATGCGGTCACAAACCTCGTAGAGAACTTCGCTCATCGCGCAACCGTATCCCAGTTGACGGTTAAGATGACGCCTCCAAACCAATGGGGCATCCGCCCCTGATCTCCATAGGGGGAGACCATATGAAGAAGACCCGCGCAACACGCGTCGGTGCTCTTCTCGTCGGTCTCGCACTCGTAGGCGCAGCCTGCGGTGGCGACGACGGCGAGACAACATCAACTGAAGCTCCTGCGGGCTCCGAGGCACCATCGTCGGAGGCACCTGCCTCTGGCGGCGAGCTCGAGGGCATGCAGGGAACCGTTCCCAAGGGTGCTGATGTCAGCGAAGAGTGGACCTCAGCACTTTCAGCCTTCTGGGAAGGCAAGGGCAACGCTGCTCTCGAAGACTTCAGCTACGCAGCTGAGTCGTACGATGCCGCAGTCGTCATCGCTCTCGCCGTCGAGAAGGCAGGCACCGATGGTGCAGCCCATGCCAACGAGATCGTCGGCATCACGAAGGAAGGCACCAAGTGCACGACCTTCGCCGAGTGCCTCCAGATCATCAAGGACGGCGGAGATCCCGACTATGACGGTATTTCCGGTCCGCTCGATTTCAATGGCAACGGCGAGCCCCTCAAGGGCAGCTACGCCGTCCAGACATTCGGCGCCGACAACCGCCTCGACGCTTCTCTCGAGAAGCTCGTTGCGATCGAAGCTCCTGCTGCTCTGGTCGTCGAGCTCGGAACCACCACATCGACTCGCGCCGGTGACGGCGTGTTGAAGATCGGTTCGCTCCTGCCGGAGACCGGCTCGCTGGCGTTCCTCGGACCACCGGAATTCGCCGGACTCGAGTTCGCTCTCGAGGAGATCAACGCCGCTGGCGGTGTTCTCGGCAAGCCAGTTGAGTACACCCAGGGTGATTCGGGTGACACCACCACTGACATCGCCAGCACCACTGCTGACCGCTTGATCAGTGAGAATGTCGACGCCATCATCGGCGCTGCGTCCTCTGGAGTGACCCTGACGGTCATCGACAAGATCACTGCTGCAGGAATCACGATGTTCAGCCCAGCTAACACCAGTCCGAAGCTCAGCGACTACGCGGATGACAGTCTGTACTTCCGTGCTGCACCCTCTGACCTTCTGCAAGGTGCTGTTCTCGCTGACCTGATCACCGCCGACGGCAATGCCTCGGTCTACATCCTCAACCTGGACGACGCCTACGGCAACGGTCTGGCCAATGCAATTGCGGCGGTCCTCGGTGGCGGCAGCGTCGAGGTCCTCGGCCAGAAGGCTTACGACCCGGCAGCCACCACGTTCGACGCGGAAATCGCCGAGATCGTGGCAGCCGACCCGGATGCGATCGTTCTGATCACCTTCGAAGAGGGCAGCCGCATTCTGCGTGGCCTCGTCGAGGCCGGTGTCGGACCGCTGGTCAAGAAGACCTACGGTGTGGATGGAAACATCTCCAATGCACTGGGTGAGAACTTCGACGCCGGTAGCTGATCTACTTTCGTTGAATGACTAAAGAGAAGGAGCCCCTCGGGAAACCGAGGGGCTCCTTCGCGTTCTGGACACTGACTCGCCACAGCGAGGTTTGGAAAAAATTCGGTTACTCATCCGCCCGGTGCGCGAGCCAAAGTGCCGAGGTACAACTCGATCACATTCGGGTCCGCCAATAGCTCTCGACCGGTGCCCGTATATGCATTTCGGCCCTGGTCGAGGACATAGCCGCGATTGACCACCTGCAGGCATCGGCGAGCGTTCTGCTCGACCATCAGAATCGAGACGCCCGTCGCATTGATGGCTCGACACTGAACGAAAACCTCGTCCTGCAGTGCCGGCGACAGTCCCGCAGAGGGCTCGTCGAGAAGCAGAATCTTCGGTTCGACCATCAGTGCACGCCCCATTGCCACCATCTGACGCTCGCCGCCCGACAGAGCTCCTGCCTTCTGATGTTCACGATCCTTCAACTTGGGGAAAAGACCTGCGACGTATTCGAATCGCTCCTTGAAGACCGACGGTTTCAAGAAACAACCCATCTCCAAGTTCTCGGCAACACTCAAACTCGGAAAGACGTTCTTGTTCTGGGGGACGTATCCCACACCAAGGGGAACGAGCTCGTGGGCCTTCTTCCCGGTGATGTCAGCCCCTTCGAGGATGACGCTCCCCGAGCGAACCTTGCACTGTCCGAGAATCGCCTTCAGTAGCGTCGACTTGCCCGCACCATTCGGCCCGATGATGCCGACGAACTCTCCTGCGCCAACGGTGACGTTGCAACCGTTGAGGATGTTGACCTCGGGAATGTACCCAGCGACGAGTTCGTTCGTCTGCAGAACTGACTCAGCCATCATCCACCTTCAGCTTTCGTCTGCCATCAAGGACTGCCCTTGATGTGCACCGAGATACGCGTCGATCACAGCAGGGTTCCGAGAGATGTCATCCGGGGTGCCTTCGGCGATGATTCGTCCTTCGGCCATGACCACGACCCAATCCGAGATGTCATGGACCATGTCCATGTCGTGCTCGACGAACAGAACCGTCATACCTTCGTCGCGCAAACCGCGGATGTGGTCATTGAGGCTCTGCTTGAGCGCCGGGTTGACTCCAGCCATCGGCTCGTCGAGCATCACGAGCGATGGGTTCGTCATCAGGGCCCGAGCCATCTCGAGCAACTTTCGCTGGCCACCGGACAAGGATCCAGCAAATTCGTCGCGCATGTGATCCAGCTTGAATCGGCCGAGCAACTCTTCAGCCTTTTCGGTGATCTCCTGCTCCTGTGATTTCCACCGGAACGAGAAAAGACCGTTCCACCACTTCTCACCGATCTGATTCGTCGCTCCGAGACGCATGTTCTCGATGACCGAGAGCTTGGTGAGGCTCTTGGTTAACTGAAACGTTCTGACCATGCCAAGGCTTGCGGTCCGATGAGATTGCACCTTTTCCATCGAACGACCATCGAACGACCAAGTTCCTGAATCGGGAGTGTCGAAGCCAGTCAACAAATTGAAAAGTGTCGTCTTGCCGGCACCATTCGGTCCAATGAGCGCCGTGATCGAACCCCTCTGAACTTCGAGATGATCGACGTCCACGGCGACGATGCCACCGAAGGCTCGGCGGATTCCCGACGCCGCAAGAATCGGGTCCGGTTTGCGAGCGCCAGGCTGACGCTCGCAACCATTGAGCGCCTCCTCAGCCGCACGGGCAGTGGCGGACAATTCTCTCTTGGTCGACTTCTCAGCGGCCATCGAATGCCATCTCCTGACGATTCCCGAAGAGTCCCTGAGGTCGATAGACCATCAGGAGAATCAAGGTGAGTCCGACGATCATGTAGTTGAGTTGGCCGACCTGAGTCGACTTGAGAATGGTGATGTTTCCAATATTGATCGGATCCTCGGCGACCTCCCTGAGGAAATTGTCCAGGAACGTGAACAAGCCCCAGAAGAGCATTGGTCCGACGATCGACCCCGATACACGAGCGACACCTCCGAGCACGAGAGCCGTCAGGATGTAGAACGTCACGTCACGGCTGTAGTTGTCGGGCTGAACACTTCCTCGGTCGAGTGCAAAGACCATTCCCGATACGGAGCCGATGACTCCCCCGAGCAGAAGTGATTGCATCTTGTAGGAGAACACGCTCTTGCCAAGGCTGCGCACGGCATCCTCGTCCTCGCGAATGGCTTTCAACACACGCCCCCAAGGGCTCTTCATCAAGAGGTACACGAGTGTTGCGAGTCCAGCAACAACGATCCAGCCAATCGAGATCGTCCACAATTCTCGACCGGTGAATTCAAGTGGACGAAGACCATACTTCTCTGTTTGATCTATCCCCAGTGAAGCTCCGACGTCGCGGAATGCCTTCGAGAAGTTGTTGATCCCATCGCTGCCGCCGAAATACGTCTTGAACCGGACAGATCGCACGACAAGTCGGATGATCTCCGCCGCTGCGATTGTCACGATGGCCAAGTAGTCGGCCCGGAGTCGCAATGTGGGAACACCCATTATTACACCAAGGAGGATAGCGAAGCCGAGAGCGAGAGGAATCCCGAGCCAGAATGACCAATCGAAGTAATGCGCCGTCATGCCGAGTCCGTAGGCGCCGCATGCCATGAAGCCGGCTTGACCAAAGTTGAGCAGACCGGTGTACCCGAACTGGATGTTCAGGCCGATTGCGGCAATGGCAAAGTAGACGGCGTTGATGCCGACGAAACCCTTGAGAGTGTTTTCGAAAACCAGAATCCAATTCACCGTCAACCCACCCTCTGTGCTCGTCCGAGGATTCCCTGAGGCCTAATCAGGAGCACAAGGATCAAAATTGCCAAAGCCGGAGTGTTCTTCAACTCAGTAGGCACCACCAAACTTGCAACTTCAACCAGGATTCCAACCAAGAAGCCGCCGACGAGAGCTCCGAAAGCCGAGCCGAGGCCGCCCAAGGTGATGCCCGCGAAGAGCAGGAACAACAGTCGACTCCCCATCTCGAAACTGACCTGCTCGTCCAAGCCTCGGAAGACGCCCCCGGTCGCCGCCAATGCACCACCCAAAATCCAAACGAGTCGGATGACACGCTCGGAATCGATCCCGGTGGCAGACGCCAAGTCCGGGTTGTCCGACACTGCCCTCGTCGCCTTTCCCAGTCTCGTGTACTTGAGGCCGAGTGCAACTCCGATGAGAATAATCAAAGACACGATCGAGATCGTGAGGTCTCGCGGCGTGATCGAGATCGGACCGATAGACAACGCCTGCTGAAGAGTGAACTCACGGTACGGACGTGTCCGTCCCTCGAATCGGGACAAGAAGAAGTTCCTCAGAAATATCGACAGACCGACAGTCAGCACCATCTGAGTGATGAGTCCGATTCCTCTCTTGCGCAGTCGGCTGAAAATCCCTGCATTGAGAGCCCACCCGAAGGCCCCGCCGAGCACGATGCCGATCGGCGCAGCCCAGAGGATGTGGAACGTCCCCTGGTCGGTCACGCCGGGAAGGAAACTCAAGAATCCGAGGAAGCTCAGACCCGTGATGTTGAACACGAAGGCTGACAGCGCGCCGAACGTCACCATTTCTCCGTGAGCAAAGTTGGTCAAGCCAGTCGTGCCGAAAATCAGCGACAGACCCACCGAGCACATCGCCAAGATCAGACCGAGCCGGACTCCGTCCGCCAACCTCTGGGCGAGTCTCTCGACGAACGTCCTGTTCGAACTCTGGGATTCACCTGTGAAGAACGCAACCACCTTGGTAGACGTGAGAAGGTCATCTCCTACGATCACTTGGGAGGCGGGGCTGCGGCTACTCAGCGTCTGCTCATCAGGGAGAGACTCTTCGTCCAGAACCAAGGTGAAGTCCGCCTTTTCGTCGACCGGAAAATCGACGATGCCGTTCTCGTCGGTCTCGAGAGATGCAAGTTCGTTTCCATCAGCGTCCAACAGACTGATCGTGACTCCTGCGACCGGTAGGTTCTCGGTTCGACCTCCTTCGCCACGAGACTGCTCGCGAACTTGAGCACGAATCGTGACCACGGCATCTTCGGGATCCACGACATCTGCGTGAGCCGAACCCGAGCCGAACAGCGCAGCACCAGCCAATGCAAGGCTGGCGACCGCAATCCATTGCGTCCTCGTTTGTCTCGCCATTGATTTCACGTGCCCGTCGATTCTCCCCAGATAGTCGGCCCACGAAATTCGCCGCGCGAAGAAGCGCACCGAGTTTTCCCCTGACCGGGTTGGGGCAATGATAGTTCGGTGACCAACGACCGAAGAACCCAAGTCGAAGGATCGCGTTCTCGATCCGGATTCGCATTCGGACCAACACTTGCAGTCCTCGGCGCGGCAACTCTCTTCGGAACCACAGGTACAGCACTTGCCAAGGGGCCCGGCGGCATCGAAGCCTTGTCTGCTGGGTCACTGCGCCTCCTCATCGGAGGTGTCGGACTGTGCATCGTGGGTCGCAAGGCCTTGTTCTGCGACTTCGCGCGGTTGAGGCACCACCGCTTCTCGTTGATCCTTCTCGGAGGACTCACTGTTGCGGCATATCAACTCGGATTCTTCTGGGCGACCGAAACGACTGGCGTCGCACTCGCAACGGTCGTCACCATCGGAAGCAGCCCACTCGTGTCGAGGCTCATCGGGTTAGTTCGGAACCGACCTGCCCCCGACAGGTGGTGGGTTGCGTCTGCTATCGGGCTGATCCTCGGATTGGTCCTCCTCGTTCTCGGTTCGGCGAATGGAACCTCAGTCGATTTCGATGCGCTCGGAGTCCTCGCTGCCGTCCTCGCGGGTGCGTCGTACGCTGCGTATACCGAGGTGGGTTCGGTGATGATGATTCGAGGTTGGCATCCCACCTCCGCCATGGCTGCGATGTTCTTCTCGGCTGGGCTCTTGACGACTCCGATTCTCCTCGTCCGAGATCTCTCATGGGTCGGGAGCGTTGCCGGAATCTCGGTCATTCTCTATCTGTCGCTCGTCACCTTGACTCTTGCCTACATCTGGTTCGGCTCGGGTCTGCACAGCTTGGCGCCAACGACTGTCGTGATGTTGACGATGTTCGAGCCCGTCGTCGCTGCACTCCTGGCGATCCGCGTTCTCGGCGAGACATTGTCCGCTCTGTCCTGGTTCGGGATCGCCCTCGTGCTCGTCGGCCTCGTCCTCGTCGGTTTCCGCAGCCGGACTTCATAGCCGGACTTCATAGCCGGTCTTCATAGCAACACCTCGGATACCGATACGGTCACAGCATGAACTCGGCCCCAGCTCCTGTCTCGAACCGTCTGACCTCACTGCTCGGGGTCGACTTCCCCATCGTGCAAGCTCCCATGGGGTGGATCGCCCGTTCCCCGCTCGCCTCTGCGGTCAGTAATGCGGGCGCCCTCGGAATCATCGAGACGTCGTCGGGGGAGCTCGACGTCATCCGCCACGAAATCCTTCGCATGCGCGAACTCACGGACAAACCCTTTGGCGTCAACATCGCTCAACTCTTCGTGCGCGATCCATCGATCGTCGACTTCGTTGTCGAACAAGGAGTTCGGTTCGTTACGACGTCGGCTGGCGACCCTCGCCAATACACGTCTCAATTGAAGTCTGCGGGCCTCACCGTCTTCCACGTCGTTCCGACTCTGTCGGCTGCGCTGAAGGCAGTCGACGCTGGAGTCGACGGCCTCGTGGTCGAGGGTGGAGAAGGAGGTGGATTCAAGAATCCGCGAGATGTCGTGACAATGGTCTTGCTCCCCCTCGTTGCGTCGAAGGTCGACATCCCGATCAGTGCGGCCGGCGGGATCTGCGATGGGGTTTCGATGGCCGCTGCCTTCGCCCTCGGTGCCGAAGGGGTGCAGATGGG
>JBJTGN010000435.1:0-12238 GCA_046093905.1 Actinomycetota bacterium | reverse complement strand
CCATTGCGCGATGTCGTGGCGACGGTGGGAACCCTCGATGAGAGCATCCTCGACTTCTCGGAGCGTTACCCCGGCCCGATGAACCGACGTCTGCTGCAGCATGACTTCGCTGACCAGGATCTTCCAGGGATCCCGCTCATTACGCCACGGCAATTGCCGCAATCTCGGCGTCACCCAAGCAAAGATCCGAGCGTGCAAATCGTCGGGGTCGGACAAACGCCCTGACATCGACATTCCGCCACGCAGAGTCGAATTCGTCAGCTGTCGCTCCAGGCGGCTTCACCGTCATAGGGGCGCTCACGCGTTGGCGCGAACTCGCGCTTCCACACCATTACTCGTCGGCGGAAATAACAGACCTCTTTGCCGTCTTGATTGAAACCTTTGGTCTCGACAGTGACGACGCCTCGGTCGTTCTTGGACTTGCTTTCTTGAACGTCGAGAACCCGAGTTTCTGCGTGGATCGTGTCGCCATGGAAGGTCGGGAACTTGTGTTGCAGCGTCTCGACTTCCAAGTTCGCAATAGCGGCGCCACTGACATCCGGGACGCTCATTCCGAGAACGAGCGAGTACACGAGGTTTCCCACGACGACGTTTCGACCCTGCACGCTCTTGCCGGCGAACCAATCGTTGGTGTGGAGCGGGTGATGGTTCATGGTGATCATGCAGAACAAATGATCGTCATATTCGGTGATCGTCTTGCCGGGCCAATGCCGGTACACATCCCCAACGACGAAGTCTTCGAGATGGCGACCAAAGGGGCGTTCGTGAACTGTCATGAACGAAAAACTACTCGCTCGACTGCGAACTCTCTCGATTCGGTTCGCTGCCAGGTCGCTTCATCGGGCCGGGGTAACGCTCCGAGAAGTCGAGGATGCTCTCATCGAGGGTTCCCACCGTCGCCACGACATCGCGCAATGGTGCGAGCTTGTTCTTTTCGATTGCCCATGGACCGACGCGCAATGAGAGATACATGGTCCCCCCAAGAACGATCGGAAGCCAGTACTGAGCAATGCGATACGACACCACACCGACTACTGCCGTTGCACGCGGAAGTCCGAAGCCGACGAGAACAGGAACGTACGTTCCTTCGACGATTCCGAGGCCGCCCGGTGTCAGTGGGATGACAGCCAAAACATTTGCCAGACCGAAAGCGACGATCAAACCATCGACCGGCACTGAACCTCCGAACGCCCGAAGGAAGACCCACAACGCCGCGGCATCGATGAGCCAGTTCGCCGAGGCCCACAATGTGATCCTTCGCAGCATCACACGATCAGCCGACAGTTCCCGCATTCTCTCGGCGAGATGGCGAACGGCCTCCCCAGCTCTGTCCTCGTTGAAATGGAATCGGCGAGCGACGGCTCGAAAGATCTTCTCAGATCGAGCCTGACCTTCGATGAGGCCGATGATGATCGCAGCAGCAACGCCCATCAGCAGAATTCCGGCGATCGCCGCTGATCCGTACAACGGGTTCACTCCTCGTAGGGGAATCGAGACGATCAAACCGATCCAGAGAATGAAATTGAGAACCACGGCTGAGGCAAGTCCGGAGGTGGCCAATGCGAATCCGGCATCCGGCCCGGGAACTCCAGCCGCAGTCATCAATCTGAAACCGAGAGCCGATCCGGCGGCACTGCCGCCCGGAACGAGGCTGGCGAGCGCGCGCGTCGAAAGTTGGATGCGGAACATTCGCAACAGCGAAATGAAATCAGCGGAAGGGCCGAGCGCAACCCTGGTCATTCCGGAGTAGCAAAAAAGCGCGAACAATTCGAGCCCGAGACCGATCAGCAGGAGGAGCGGCTGGACATCGCTCAACTGGTCGACAGCATTTCGCAAGCCGGGGATGTTCAAGAAGATGAAATAGACGACGACGAGAGTCGCGGTGACCTTGAAGGTGCGCGCAAATGCTCGCCGTCGGACTCGTCGTCTCCGGTTCGCGCTCTCGGACGATGTTTCGAACTCAGCGAGTGACAGGTTCGGGTCGTCCCCAACCGAGCCAGACATTCCCCATTCTTAGCAGTCTGCGGGAGGTGGAACCGCTCTCTCCGTCAGGCGACGCGTCGATTCGGCACCAATTCGATCAGTTGAGTCAGCATCCGGTCGAGAAATGGCTGAGTCGACGTCTCCCATTTCCCGAGATGGACGACGACGAGATCGCGATCAGGAACAACAATCGTTCGCTGTCCCTCGTACCCGAGTGCTGCACACGTTCGGACGTCGGCATTCCACGTCCACCAGTGTTCGCTGTAACCGTGGCCTGTGTCCGGGTCGATGGCGTGCTGTCGACGGGCACCATTCACCCAGTCCTCTGCCAGAAGTCGTCGGCCCGCCCATTCGCCGCCGCGCAGGTAGAGATAGCCGAATCGGGCAAAATCTCGAGCCGTTGCGTGAACATACGACGAACCAATGAAGGTACCTGCAACATCGAAAGTCGGTTCGGCGCTCGCCATCCCGAGTGGTGAAAAGATCCTCTCGCGCAAGAACGCCTCGACTGACGATCGTCCGCCGAGCAGACCGCTGATCGACCCGCAGATGATGTTCGTCGTGCCAGATGAATACGACCAGGTGCTCCCTGGCCGATGAAGTTGCGGTCGGGACCTGGCATAGGCGAAGACGTCATCCGCACCCGAGCCGAAGAGCATGTCGATGACATCGGAGCGACTTTGTCCTGATGCATCAGCCACGTAATCCTCGACGAAGTCGAGTCCGTCACGCATGCGCAGAAGATCGTGCCAAGTGATGTCACGGCGGGCATCGTTCTTCCACTCCGCAATGGGAACCGGATCCTCGAGTCGGATTGCTCCGTCATCGACGAGCATGCCGACCATCGCGTGAGTGATGCTCTTGGCCATGCTCCACGAGATCAGCGGGGTCTGCGACGTGATCTCGCGTTCGGCATGAAAGAGATTCGCCGGTTGACGACCGTAGTGTTCGAAAAGAATGTGACCCTGGTGTACCGCGACGAGTGCGAGCGAAAGGCCTCGTCCAACTGGCGGCTCAGTGCCATGTCCGAAGAGCTCCTCGACAGTCGTCGAGACACGACCAGGGTCGACGCCTCGCGATTCGAGATCATCCGCGATCGACCATTCGTCTGTCGGCCACACAACATCACCGTTCGTCACCTCAAACTCCTTTTCGAAGTCACGTCCAGAGTGCGCAACTTTCCATCCACTGTCGGAGCTTCCGACAGGGCTCGTTCGACCGCATCGCCTGCCGAATCCGATCGCTGCAGCATTCGCCGAGTCGAATCGGTGACGAATCCCTCATCCATCATGTGATCGAAGACGGCGAACAACGGGTCGAAGAAGCGGGAATCATCGACACGGGTATCGAGGAATACGACTGGCTTCGAGATCAAGCCCAATTGGTTCCACGTGAGTATTTCGAAGAACTCGTCGAAAGTGCCAAAGCCACCCGGGAGAACGACGAATCCACTCGAGAGATCCGCCATCTTCGACTTGCGCTCGTGCATCGAGCCGACCACGTCGATCGATGTGAGACCACTGTGGGCTGTCTCCATGTCGACGAGGTGACCGGGAATCACTCCATGAACTCGTCCACCAGCGTCGAGAACCGCATCGGCAACGATCCCCATCAGCCCGATACGACCGCCGCCGTACACGAGTCCGACGCCTCGTTCAGCGATGCAGCGCCCCAGATCCTCTGCCAGTCGTCCGTACTCGGGTCGCCGCCCGGAACTCGATCCGCAATAGACGCAGATGTTTGGTGGATTCACCTTCTCAGCCTGCCAGAACCGAACGTGACCATTGACGCACTCGGCGACCCATCACCCCCGCCTCTGACTTCCGCCCTACCCCAGCCTCATGGATAGCGTCGGAGCCATGAGTGGAATCTCCGTGCAACCAGACCTTCGAACAGCAGCTGACGTCATCGATTTGGCATCTCGCACCGTTGGCAAAGGGCTGCGTGCACTCGCCGAATCCGGTGGAGCAGATGTTCATCAAGTTCTGGCCTACGACCTGGCACACGCCGCTTCGGCAGTCGAGACGGCTCGTTCGCTGCTCGACTACGGCGCAAAGGGAACTCGCGAAGGTCTCATTGCGTGTGCTTTCACCGCCGACATGGTGCACGACCTTGCGACGAAGATCCTCGGTCGCGAAGGTCTGTGGGGCCTCGAGGAAAACCCTCTCGCACCCGCGGGCCCGTTCATGGTCACCTACCGCGATCCCGAGTTCCTCGCATCTCTGGCAGACGGTCAAGGTCCACGCCACCTCGACCCCGATTTCGAAATGGTTCAGGACACTTTCAGATCTTTCGCAGAGAAGGTGATCGCCCCGCGCGCCGAACATGTTCACCGCCACAACGACGACGTTCCCGAGGACATCATCTCCGGACTCGCCGACATGGGAGCATTCGGCTTGTCCGTTCCAGTCGAATACGGCGGATTCTCCGAAGGCGGTGAAGGCGAGTACGTGGCAATGGTGGTTGCCACTGAAGAATTGAGCCGCGCCAGCCTCGGAATCGGAGGTTCTCTGATCACGCGTCCCGAGATCTTGACGCGAGCCCTCGTCAAGGGAGGCACCGAGAGTCAGAAGCAGGAGTGGTTGCCCAAGTTGGCAACCGCCGAGGTCATGGCTGCGGTTGCCGTCACCGAACCAGACTACGGAAGTGACGTCGCCGGCTTGAAGACAACGGCTGTACCGATGGCCGGGGCCAATGGCGAGCCGGGTTATGTGATCAACGGTGTGAAGACGTGGTGCACTTTCGGAGCCCGAGCTGATGTTCTCATGTTGCTCGCACGCACCGATCCGGATCGCTCCAAGACACACCGCGGATTGAGTCTGTTCATCGTTCCGAAGCCTCGTGGAGAAGCTCACGGATTCCAGTTCTCACAGAACGTGCTGCCCGACGGATCGATCGGAAAGATGGAGGGTCGCCCGATCGACACGATCGGATACCGGGGAATGCACTCGTACGAAATCGCCCTCGAGAATTGGTGGGTGCCAGCATCGAATTTGATCGGCGAGGAAGGCGGACTCGGCAAAGGCTTCTACTACCAGATGGAAGGCTTCGAGAACGGCCGCCTTCAGACTGCCGCTCGGGCGGTCGGTGTGATGCAGGCTGCCTACGAGGCCGCCTACGACTACGCCCAGAATCGCACAGTCTTCGGTTCGAACATCGCTGAATACCAACTCACCAAGGCCAAGCTCGGGCGCATGGCAGTCCTCACCCAAGCCGGTCGACAGTTCGGCTATCAGGTTGCGCAGCTCATGGCCAAGGGCGAAGGCGCTATCGAAGCGAGCATGGTCAAGGCCTATGTCTGCAAGGCAGCAGAGTGGGTTGCCCGAGAGGCGATGCAGATCCACGGCGGGTACGGCTACGCGGAGGAGTATTCAGTGAGCCGCCTCTACGTGGATGCTCGAGTGCTTTCGATCTTCGAAGGCGCGGATGAGACGCTCTGCCTCAAGGTGATCGCTCGCCGACTCATCGAGAAGTAATCAGCCGGTCGTCGAAGTTCACGCTTCGACGGAGCGTCGGCACATGAAGACGGCGTAGGTGTTTGCACCCATCGGGCTCGAGGGATCGCCGTCCCAGTTCGCATATTGGTCCACGCAACCGAATCCGACGGCGTGAGCATCCCTTTGCATGTCGTCGGGCGAATACGAGTTCTCTCCCTTTTCGATGCTGAAACCACAGATCAGCACGCCGTCTGGGGCGAGATGTGCAACGAGATTGGCGATGATCGCTGCTTGAGAACCCGGGGCGCAAAAGAGAGGGATGTTGCCAGCCATGACTACGACATCGAAGACGTCTGCGACACGCACAGACGCGAGATCTGCACAGATCCAATCGATCCGAGACTCCTTGCTCCGGGCTCGCTCGATCATGTCGGGATCCAAGTCCACTCCCGTTGCCCGGTGACCGCGCCGAACGGCCTCGACAGCGAGCCTGCCAGTGCCGCAGCCGGCATCGAGAATGTTCAGGTGACGACCGGGTAGAAGTCGTTCGATGAAATCGACTTCCCCGTGAATCGGCTTTCCCTTGGCTGCCATCGACTCCCATCGGCGGTCGTAGTCGTCGAGATTCACCGCTCGTCTCCATGCAACCCAGCGGGGAGAGACACCCGACCCGGGTTCCGACATCACAACAGATCCATCAGCGAGCGAACACGATGGAAATCGGCCCCGACATGATCGTCATGCGGATCGAGGAGTACGGGGAACAGCCCTGCTGCTCGCGCTCCACCAACGTCCATCGTCACCGAGTCACCGACGTATGCAACACGAGACCTGTCGATGTCACCGAGAGCCTCGAGCCCGAAGTCGAAAATGCGCGGGTCCGGCTTGGCGACTCCCACGATGTGACTGTCGATGATCACTCTCACCGGTACTCCGTCACCATCGCCCACCTGGCACACGCGTGAGCGTTCGAGGAGATCAGCGATCTGGCCTGTGGCATTGCTGATCACACCGATGGGAATGTTGCGCACGTGAAGTTGTCGAAGGGCCTCGACACTGTCCTGCAACGGCCAGCGCCACAGCCAGGCGTTTCGAGTCCTGCCAAGGATGTCGGCCGCATACTCGACTTCGTGTGCCGGGACGCCGACCGTCTCGACATACGCCAGGTTGTAGACGCTCCAGTCGCTCTCGGTCGAGCCCGCCGCCGACTTCGCAGCCATTCCTCGATAGTGGGCGCGATGGTAAGCATCGAGATCCTGGGTGGCGCCGAAATAGGCAAGGAGGGGTGCGAGGACCGTCGGGTCGGGGATCACGAAGATGCCGCCGGCATCGAAAAGAATCGCATCGATTTCGGTGTCTTGGATTCTGAGCACGATTGCCAGCGTACGGCGTGGTCGGAACCACCGGATCGGACGTGACACGTTTGGCTGAGCAGGCTTTCGCAGTGCACAGCGAACGGCGTACCCTCGAAGTGTGCGCAGCGCCAAAGACTTCTTCAAACCCCTCGCCGTCGGTGCCCCCGAACCCGTCCGCGAGATCCCATTCCGACCGAGTCGGATGATTCATTTCTTCCCACCGTCGAACGAAAAGATGGTCTCGAAGCTTCCCGAGATCATCCCGACTGTCGACATTTTGCTCGGCAACCTCGAAGACGGAGTACCCGCAAGCGACAAAGAGGCTGCCCGCGAAGGTCTCATCCGAGTTGCTCAGACAGTCGACATGGGAACGACGCAACTCTGGACGCGTGTCAACAGTCTCGACTCGCCGTGGGCTCTCGACGATCTGACCGCAATTGTCACTCGCGCGGGCTCAGCTTTCGATGTCATCATGATCCCCAAGGTCGAAGGACCTGAAGACATCCATTATGTCGATCGGCTGCTCGCCCAACTCGAGGCCAAAGCTGGACTGACGAAGCCGATCCTCTTGCACGCAATTCTGGAAACTGCTCGAGGTGTTGCCAACGTCGAAGAAATCTGTGCAGCATCGCCGCGCATGCAAGGACTCTCACTCGGACCTGCCGACCTCGCCGCTAATCGTCGGATGAAGACGACCCGTGTCGGCGGCGGTCATCCCGATTACGTCGTTCGCCGGGACGCCGATCCGAACGACCCAGAAGCACCGAGAGCCACCTACCAACAGGATCTCTGGCACTACACCATGGCCCGAATGGTCGATGCGTGTGTCATGAATGGAATCCTTCCGTTCTATGGGCCTTTCGGAGACATCAAGGATGTCATCGCCTGCGAAGACCAGTTCCGAAACGCATACCTCCTCGGTTGCGTCGGCGCCTGGTCGCTTCACCCCGCTCAGATCGACATCGCTCGACGAGTGTTCAGCCCACGCCCATCAGATGTCGCTCATGCGATGCGTGTCATCGAAGCGATGGGAGACGGAACAGGTGCGATCATGCTCGACGGCAAGATGGAAGATGATGCCTCGGTGAAGCAGTGCCGAGTCGTCGTAGAACTTGCCAAGGAGCTCGCCTCTCGCGACCCGGAACTGGCCTCCGCCTACGGATTCTGACCGCAGCGAAACCATCCTCTGAAAGGAATCATCATGTCCGATCTGCGTCCCCGCCGATCCGTCCTCTACATGCCGGCAGCAAATGAGCGCGCCCTCGACAAGGCCAAGTCGATCCCAGCAGACTGTCTGATCTTCGACCTCGAGGATGCAGTTGCCCCCGACGCCAAGACCGAAGCTCGCGCGAACGCAGTAGCGGCGGCGCAAAGCGGCGAGTACGGCCGTCGTGAGATCACCATTCGCTGCAATGCGCTATCGACACAATGGGGAGCCGACGACATCACCGCCGCTGCGACGTCCGGAGTTGCCGCGGTCGTCATCCCGAAGATCAACTCGGTCGCAGAGGTCGATGCTGTCAGTGCCGTACTCGCGAAGGCTGGGGCTCCTGATTCGATGATGATCTGGGCGATGATCGAGACTCCGACGGCCATTTTCGATGTCCGCGAGATAGCTGCGCACCCCCGAGTGGCGTCGCTCGTGATGGGCACCAATGACCTTGCGAAGGAGCTGCGTGCCACGCAAATCCCCGGTCGGGCACCGCTGGTTCCACACCTCGCCACTGCACTTCTGGCCGCACGCGAATCGGACACGGTGATCCTCGATGGAGTCTTCAACGACGTGAAGGACCTGGATGCTTTCCGTTCCGAGTGCGTCCAGGGAGCGGCAATGGGTTTTGATGGAAAGACCCTTATCCACCCATCACAAGTCGACATTGCGAATGATGTGTGGGCTCCGACAGCAGACGAAGTCGACTATGCACAGCGTGTCATTGCCGCATTCGAAGAGGCTTCAGCCGAAGGGCGCGGGGTGCTCACTGTCGACGGTCGCATGATCGAGAATTTGCACGTCGACAATGCTCGCCGTGTGCTCGCGGTTCAAAAAGCGATCGACGAACTTTCCTGACGCCGACTGCTCACAGGGTCGTTCGGAACAATTCGACCGTTCGAGCGAACGCGACTTCCGAAGCATGTCGATCGAAGACCTCGGGACGTGAATCGTTGAAGAACGCGTGATGGCAACCCGGATGAATGTTGAGTGTTGCGTCCTTGCCGAGACTTCGTAACTGATTTTCGAGACTGCGAACTGCATCAGGTCCGGCGAAATCGTCCAATTCGGCATATTCCCCGACAACTCGTGCTCGAAGGTCCGTCCATGATGGCTGTGCAGTCGGCCACGGAATGACTCCGTAGTACGGCGCAACAGCAGCAACTGCATCGGAACGCTGACACGCCAACACCAGCGCGAGCCCTCCACCCATGCAATAGCCGACGACACCGATGTCGCTCTTGCCGGTTCTGTCCCGAAGCACGTCGACTGCTCCCGACATGTCCTTTGCTGCCTCAGCAAGGTTGAGGCCCATCATCAACTTGCCCGCTTCATCGGGTTCTGTCGACGCCCGCCCGTGATACAGGTCCGGCGCAAGGGCCGTGAATCCCTCCGAGGCGAACCGATCCACTACGTCTCGAATGTGGGGGACCAGACCCCACCATTCCTGAATGACGATGATTCCTGGTCCTCCTCCGTCGGCTAGGTACCCATCGCACATTCCCCCATTGGACGCGAACGAAATCATCTCACCCATACATTCGACGGTAGTCGTCGATCGATGAGCGACTCCCCATCGGAGTTCGAAGGAGCAGAGGCTCGATCTCGAAACACGTTCCCCCGCCTCGCGTACAGGTGACCCCCAGCGCCAACGAATAGTCTGTCCCCATGACTGCTCTCGAAACTCGTCCTTCCGACGCCCTTGCCAACGACCGTTCCCATGTCTTTCACTCCTGGTCGGCCCAAGGAATGATCAGTCCGGTCGTCGTTGCCGGAGCAGAAGGAAGTTGGTTCTGGGACGAAGACGGAAAGCGGTATCTCGATTTCTCGAGCCAGTTGGTGAACGTCAACATCGGTCACCAGCATCCCAAACTCGTAGCGGCTATTCAGGAGCAGGCAGCCCGCTTGTGCACGATCGCTCCTTTCCATGCCAACGATGCACGAAGCGAAGCCGCCCGCCTGATCGCAGAGCGGGCGCCCGGTGACCTCGACAAGGTGTTCTTCACCAATGGCGGCGCCGAAGCGACCGAGAACGCGATCCGCATGGCTCGTCTGCACACCGGACGCCACAAGATCCTCACGATGTATCGCAGCTATCACGGTGCGACCGGCGGTGCGATCCAGCTCACCGGCGACCCACGCCGCTGGCCGAGCGAGCCCGGCCTCCCAGGAATCGTGAAGTTCTGGGGACCGTACCCGTACCGATCAGCGTTCCACAGCACGTCAGTGGAAGAGGAGTCCGCTCGTGCGCTGCAGCATCTGCGTGACGTCCTCATGGTGGAGGGCGGTCAGACCGTCGCAGCCATCCTTCTCGAATCAGTTGTCGGCACCAACGGAATTCTGGTGCCGCCGCCTGGTTATCTCGAAGGTGTTCGTGCCCTGTGCGACGAGCTCGGCATCGTTTTGATTGCCGACGAAGTGATGTCCGGTTTCGGTCGCTGTGGAGAGTGGTTTGCGATCGACAACTGGCGTGTCACCCCCGATCTCATCTGCTTCGCAAAGGGAGTCAACTCCGGTTATCTCCCGCTCGGAGGAGTGATCATCAGCCGACAGATCGCCGAAACCTTCAAGACTCGTCAATTTCCCGGCGGCCTCACCTACAGCGGACACCCGCTCGCGTGTGCCTCAGCCGTGGCAAGCATCAACATTTTCGAAGAAGAAGGAATCATCGATCATGCCCGGCACCTCGGACGTGATGTCATCGGTCCCGAACTCGAAAAGTTGAAAGCCAAGCATCCGAGTGTTGGAGATGTCCGCGGCGTTGGCGTCTTCTGGGCGATCGAGCTCGTGAAGAACCGCGAGACACGAGAGCCGTTGGTTCCTTTCAATCCTGCTGGTGATGCGAACGCTCCAGTGCTCGAACTTGTCGGAGCATGTAAGGCACGCAATCTGTGGCCGTTCACACACTTCAATCGCATTCATGTCGTCCCACCGCTGACGACGAGTGATGAAGAAGTACGCCAGGGAATCGCAATTCTCGACGAGGTCCTCGATCTCGCCGATGCGCGTTACACCGGCTAACTCTCAGCAGCGGGTAGAACCGTCGGGGTTTTCGCCCGAGTTGCCAGGGCAACGCCGACCAACGCGATTCCGAGACCGATGACGGCAAACATGCCGAGCCGTTCGCCGAACAGAATCGATCCCTCGATCGTGCTCAGCGCAGGCGTGAGGAAGAACAGACTGCTGACTTTGACCGCCGCGTGACGCTGGAGGAGCCAAAGCATGATCAGAATTGCGGCAAGTGAGAGAACGAGGATCGACCAGATGAGAGAGAGGACCATTTGGGTCGTGAACTCGACTTCGACTCCCTCCGCTGCGAATGCACCTACTCCGAGGACGACCGCGGAAGCCGCATACTGAACTGCTGTCCCGCGGAGCAGCGGCATGGCTGTTCCTCGGGCCCGTTGAACGAGAGTCCCGGCCGACATCCCCATGACGGACACTGCCATAGCTATCAGCGCGGATGTCGTGACAACTGCGTCGGTCGAGCCCAGTCTCTCGATCACGACGACGCCGACTCCGAGGATTCCGAGACACACGCCGATCCATTGGCGACACTGCAACAGTTCACCGAGCAACACAACGGCAAGGACCGAGGTCACAACTGGATGAAGTCCTGCGATCAGGGCTGACAAGCCTGACGGCAATCCGAGATCCGAGGCGATGAAAACGCCGCCGAGGTAGACAGCGTGCATTCCGGTCCCGCTCGCTGCGGCCCATCGAACGTCGTGCTTCGTCAACCGGGGAGCGTTCGACAACGTCGCAATCACCCACAGGATCACTGATGCGGCAACCATCCGCAGGAAGAGAAAGGTCAACGGACCCGCATCACGAGTCCCATAGCGGGCAATGACGAACCCCGTACTCCACAACAACACGAAGACGACCGGAGCGGCCGAAATGAACACACCCGGAGTCAGAACTCGGCGAGGAACGCGAAATGGGCGGGCCGCCGAAGCGACCCGCCCATTTTCCGTCTCGGACGGAAGACGCCCTTCGATCAGGCGCCACCCTCGTTGAGAGTGACCTCGATCGGAGCGTAACCCTCGCCCTTGATGTCGATTCCGAGCTCTTCGAGAAGTGCCAGAGCTGCGGTCACGATGTCATTGGTGTATGCCTCGGCATCTGGTGCCGCGGTGAGAACCGTCGAACCCTCGAGGTTCTTGGTCTCCTGCGACAACGTTGCCGTGCGCTCCCATGCATCGGAGCTGATCATGCCAGCGCCACTCGGTGCCGGCCAGATGAGCTTGTTG
>JBJTGN010000434.1:0-7538 GCA_046093905.1 Actinomycetota bacterium | reverse complement strand
AGATCGGTCGCATCACTGCCACATGACACTGACCCATCGGGCCACATGATCATCAGGCCGATGTGTGTGACACCGCCATCGAGTGACGAGTTTTCGTGATCGCGGGAGTTGGGCGATGGTTGCATGGGAACAACCGTAGGGAGGGGGTGTGGCAAAGAGCCGTGCCACATTCATTTGCCCATCGCCATGCCCGACGACCTCTCGGCCGTCGGGCAGTACCGATCAGCTAGGGATCTCGTCGAGGCAGTAAATGCGCTCGGTGAGAGGACTTGGGTCGATCCACGTCGAAGCGGCAGTCTGCGACGTCGCATTGAAGATAGTCGTGTTCACCGAAGCGTCCGCACAGTTGACCGCCGAATCGAGCCCCGTTCGCAAGGTGTATAGCGCAGTGACTTTGAACTTCACTGTCAGCGGGGAGCTCGGCTTGACAGTAGGAATTGTCGCGAAGTTGAGGAAAAGGCCGCCACCAGGTCCGAGATAGTCGGGGGCCCGATCAATGGACTCGTCGCGATTCCACGGATCCTTGTACTCGAACTCGAAGCCGACACCAGTGGAATACGTTATCGTTTCGAATCGGTAGTACGAGCAAGCAGGTGCCTTGATGTCGTAATCGTTGACCCCGTCACTCACGCGCAGAGCAAGATTGCCACCGCACAGATACAGGTTGTAGATGCCACCCAAAGACCACTGTTGGTTGAAATCGAGGCCAGAGATTGTCATCGACGTGCTCGTTGGCCCGGTGACCGAAGTTGTTCCGCCAATGCTATTCCAATAATCGATGATGCCAGCGAAGGGAATATCCGCTTCACTGAAGGTCCACTCGTAGGTGACTGTGCACCCGGTCGTCGTCGGGATGTCACTGTCTGTCAGGGCGGTAAGGCTGTTGATCGGCGCGGCATAGACATTCGCTGACGATGCCCCACCGTCCGTAGTGGAAAGAACGGCCCAATAGTTGTCCGGGTCGAATCCGAAGGTCGACAGGCAAGACGTTCCACCGCCACCGCCGCCTCCACCACAAGGGTTTTCCCCAGTTGGCTTCAAGCCCGACGTTTGCACCGCCGCAGCAGGACTCAGGAACGACACCGTGTTCGGCAACATCTCGCCGGACTGCATCTGGTCGCCGCGCTGGCGATACCAATCGAGATCCAACTCCTGCCACTCACACGGCACTTCGAGACCCTGCGGGGCCGCGGCATCGAAAATCTCAGGTGACGCAGACGGAGCAGCGACAGCGATCGAATAATTGACGATTCCACCGGTCAACGACGCTCCCACAACTGCGAGGACCACTGCCGTCCGATGCCCACCCACACGATTCCGAGCCATGCTCCCGCCTCACCTTTCGAACAGCGGGATGCAGGCCTCGATGAGGGATACCGACTGACTGCTGAGCAATAATTACTAACAGTATAGCCAAGAGTGTTGCGTCACGAAATCTGGACTGACTGCACCTTGAACCCGGTCTGCCCCGCAGAAACGGTCACGAACCGCCGAATGACACCTCGACCACGCCATAGGGCCTCGACGACACGACCTGCAAGTCCGCGCATCTCACCAGGTGGATCCGCTGGAAATCGATTTCGAAGACTGCAACCTGTCCGAACTCTCGACCGAGTTCGCAAGCCTGCTGCCGAGTCATTCCCGTCACCGCCCACGACGCTTCCTGCCACTTGCCGTCGGGAGATGCGCCGATCGCAGAGAACGGTTCGACACCCATGTCTCGCAGGCGGTGTTCCATATATGTGTGTCGTCGCTCGTTGTTCTCGGCGGTGTCGAGAAATCCTGGATTACCTGCGCTGATCACGTGAATGGTGTCGTGAATCCTGTGCGCACCCGCCACCGGGGACTCCTCGTCACGAGGAACGATCTCGACCATGACGCCGTCGATCCGCAACCGGACGACCGAGTGCCCGAATTGGGTCTCATCGAACGACTGATCTCTCGGCAGGTCGCTCGCCATACGTGACGACTGTAGTGAGCGAGCATTCGATCGCCCTGCCAGACTGAATTCGTGGTCGACGATTCACTGCCACCTCCTCCGCCACCGCGGCAGCGCCTGTCGATCACAGCGCGCCTTGCACTCATCGCATTCGGGACGGCGATTGTCGCCTCGTTCCTACCGTGGGTGAGGGTTCTGTTCGTCACCGTGAACGGAACCGATGGTGACGGGGTCATCAGTCTCGTGGCTGGAGGAATCGGATTCGGTTCGGTCATCCTGTCCGAGCGCTCGACGCGGAGACTGTTGCTCGTCCACGCCTCAATTGTGGTTAGTGCCGCACTCACGAGCATCGTGTTCGTCTACAACCTCGCCGATGTCTCACGTACCGCCGGGGAATCTTCGAACGACATCTTCGATCTACAGGTGTCACCCCAATTCGGTCTGGTGGTCGGCGCTGTTGCGGCACCGATCGCTCTCTTCTGCGGCGTCCTGCGACTCAGCCAACACCTCACGAGCAGGAGTCTCACGAAGAGGAATCTCACGGACGGTGGGGCGGGCGGCCCAGAACCATGGACTCCATCGGACCTCCTGGTCTCGTGCATTGCCGTGGCAACTCTGCCGATCGCGGTTGCACCCACCCTGTGGGCGCTCAGTGCTGTCCTCGTCATTGCGCTCGCTGCGATCCTGTGGTTCGCTGCGCGGCGGTCTCGAATCCGTCGAACGTGTGCCGTGCTGTCCGTCATCGGCATCGTGATTGCCGCCGGAGGAACCGTCTATGGAATCGTCGACACCGACAACAGCACCACATTGTCCTCTGCGATGACCGACTCACTTCAGGGCTTTCCTGTCGATGATCTCGAAACGTGTTCCAACGTCTATGCATCTGGAACTTCGACCAACGACATCGACGAACCGAGTCTGTGTCTCGACTCCGGTGTCGAAACGTATGTCTTCCCCGTCACCTGGGAATGTGAAGACGGCCGAACACTGGTGTCGACCGAATACGGATGGGGTTACATCGACGACACGTGGTCCACTGTCGGAGAGGCGCCGTACGACCGATGTCGGTCATCAGCAGAAGTGTCATGCGCCGACATTTTCTCCGACGGCACATCGACGAATGAGTCGTGGGTCGATGATGTCATCGAATGCTTCGATGCAAACGGTGAGATCGATTACGTGCTGACCACACGCTGGGACTGTTTCGACTCAGACGAGGTTCAACTGTCCAATCGATATGGCTGGGGCTACCTCGGCAAGAAGTGGGTCGGCGGAGAAGACGCGCCCTTTTGCTGATCAGGCTCCGACGACCTCGGTGAAGTGGCTCACTGCGACTTCGACGATCGCACTCCACTCTTCGTCAGTCATGAAGGGTTCCCCCTCAGCCAACTGAACATCCAGATCGTTCAGGATCATCAGAGATGTTCCGACGACAACGATCACCATGCGCGATGCCCACTCGTAATCGCCATCTGGACCCGGGGTCATGATGCTGATGTTCAGCGACAACGCCTCATCGCCCAGATCGGGAGTTGCCAATTCGGAAATGGTGACTTCCTGATCCTGTTCAGGGCTCCACGTCTGATCGAGACACAATGCGAAAGCTTCTGAGACCACATCGAAGTATTTCGAGACGTTCTCGTTGCTCCACACCTGTTGTGAGATGCCATGGAACATACGACGCACGTCTCGCCGAGCATGTTTGAACTCGACGGCCGCTCCCGTTTGACCAGCTAGCTCTTCGATGTTCACGAGTTCATCGACACTGTCTTGGGCCTGTGGACACCAACCGAAAGGTTCGAGCGATTGCGGACCCTCAGCTCGAGACGTGAAGACTCCCCGCAGGTCCTGTGTCCATTCGTCGTCGAAATCGTCGAGAGTCAAAAGCGCAGCATCGAGACGATCTTCGGGGATGACGGTTGCCGACTCACCCCCGCCACACGATGCCAACACCAGCGAAAGAGACGTTCCGGTCACGAGTGCTTTCTTCATAGCGACAACCTATGAAACTCAATCGTGTTACGTCACCGAACACGCTCGAGTCCAGCGCGACCTCAGGAAAAATGCCCGAGTAACGTCCACTCGATGGTGCTGCGGGGATTCTTCAATCGAGCCCGGAACCCTGCGCGCATCGTGCTCAGCGCCTACCTCGGATTCATCACCCTCGGGACATTCCTCTTGTTCACACCGTTCGCCATGGACGGTCCTGATGGTCTCGGGTTCACCGATGCTCTCTTCACGTCGACGTCTGCCGTTACGGTGACCGGGCTGTCGACTGTCGATGTCACTGGATTCTCACTCTTCGGTGAACTCGTGATTCTCGCGCTCATCCAGATCGGCGGGTTCGGGATCATGACGATCGCGTCTGTTGCCATTTTGATCACCTCACGCAAGGTGAGCCTGCGTCAACGAATGGTGGCACGCGCAGAGATCGCGTCCATCGACATCGGAGAACTCAGACCGCTGATCATCAGTATCGCCAAGTTCACGATTCTCACCGAGGTGACGATCGCGCTCCTATTGTTCATACGCTTCTCCGGTCTCATCGGAGACTCGATCCCTGGTTCGGCCTACAGCGCAATCTTTCATGCTGTGTCCAGTTTCAACAACGCCGGAGTCGCCCTCTACTCCGACAACCTCGAGCAATTCGCAACCGACCCTTTCGTTCTCATCACTCTTTCGATGGCGTTCATCGTCGGTGGCCTCGGATTTCCCGTTCTCGTCGAATTGAGGCGACGAGTCCGACCACAGATGTGGTCACTGCACACGAAGATCACGCTCAGTGCATCTGCCGTGCTGCTCATCGTGGCACCGATCCTGATTCTTCTTCTCGAGTGGGACAATGCAGCGACCTTCGGTCCCATGTCGACAATCGACAAGTTCTTTGCAGGATGGTTCACCGGGAGCTCCCCGCGCACTGCTGGGTTCAACATCGTCCCCACAGGCGAGATGACGGATCCGACCCTGCTCGTCATCACATCGCTGATGTTCATCGGAGCAGGCACGGCATCGACGAGCGGTGGCATCAAGGTCGTCACATTCGCGATTCTTGCCTTCGTTCTTCTGGCGGAGGTACGGGGTGACAGCGATGTCAACGTTTTCAAGCGTCGACTGTCGCCAGCTGTGATTCGCAGGGCGATCACTGTTGCGCTGTTGTCCGTCGGTCTCGTTGTCACGGCATCCATCGTTCTCGAGACGATTTCTGCCTATCCGCTGACCGATACGATCTTCGAGGTGACCTCTGCATTCGGCACGGTCGGGCTCTCTACGGGAATTACAGCCAGCCTGCCCATCGCAGGACACATGATGCTCGCAGTGATCATGGTTGCCGGACGTGTCGGTCTTCTCACCTTCGTCACTGCGCTCGCACTTCGTTCCCAGCAACTGTCGTATCGTTATCCCGAGGAGCAGCCGATCATTGACTGACAACGACATTCGCCGCAAGCTCAAACTCGGCCTCGCCTCACGAGACCGCAAGGAGAGCAGCGACATCCTCATTCTCGGACTCGGGCGCTTCGGATCATCGCTTGCCTATTCGCTGATCGACATGGGCCACCATGTGCTCGCCGTCGATCAGTCAGAGGAACTCGTCGAACGCCATCGTGACCGCATCACGCACGTCCTCGTGGCCGACACAACAGACGAGCGAGTTCTCCGGCAGATCGGCGCCGATCAATTCGAGACATGTGTGGTGTGCATCGGAACGGATATCGAATCGAGCACTCTCACCACCGTTGCCCTCTCCGACCTCGGCATTCCCAATATCTGGGCGAAGGCGATCAATTCCTCACACGCAAAGATTCTCTCGCGTGTCGGTGCTCGCCATGTCGTTCGCCCTGAAGAAGACATGGGTCGACGAGTCGCCCATCTGCTCGGTGGAGCCGTGCTCGAGTATCTCGCTCTCGATGACGACTTCGTCATTGTCGAGACACGAGTGCCCGCCGGCATGGTCGGCCGCTCACTCGGTGAAGCAGGATTACGGGACGAGTACAAGGTCACCGTGGTCTGCATCAAGCCTCTCGGTGGAACGTTCACCTACGCCGAACGGACAACTGTGCCGAACAAAGACGACTTGATCGTCGTCGCCGGACCGCGCAGCGATGTCGACCGCTTCATTCGACGCGCGGACGAAGTCGGCTGAGGCGTCCGTCGGATCGCTGGTCAAGCAGTCTGTGAGCGAACTGAGTCTCAGAGACCCCAGGCGTTCGATGTATCGACAACGACGACCGAACTGGACAACTTGTCCCAGATATTTCGTTTGCGCTTGTTCCATACGGGCATCAACAAGATGATGCCGAGCGTCAACGGAATGAGGATCGCAGCAACGAGGCCGGCAATGATCCCTCGCATGAACAGCATGCGTGCGAACCCGAGTGGTGTGCTGTCTTGCGCATCGATGACACGCAGACCGAGTATCTGTTTCGCCGGCGTCTGACCTTTGCCTGCGATGATCGCAGCCCAGATCAACCATCCAATGCCGAGAGTCACAGCTTGCAAGATGGCATCGAGCACATACGCAAGAAATCGAATGCCGACTCCGGCTTCTTTCACACCAACGGGATACCTCGGCGGCTCCGGTACTGCACCGACTGAATCAAATGACGTCACACAAGAAACAGTAGTGCCCTGCGACGCTCTCATGACCTTCGTACAATGGTCGCACTGTGATGCTTCGTTCATGTGCAACGTCCAGTCACGAGAGACATCAGCGGTCGATGTTCCGCTCGATCTCGTGGGGCAAACGGATTGTCGCCCTGACGGGTCTCTCACTCGCTGTCCTGGTGGATCCCGTCTCTGCGCACAACTCGGTGCGTTCGAGTTCTCCCGCTGACGGTGAGCAGCTCGACGTCGCCCCCGCCGAGTGGGTACTCACCTTTGCGAACGAAGTACCTCTCGAAAGCACATCAGGACAGCTCACGTTGTCGGACGGAACCGTTCAGGCCTTGCCATCTCCAATTCATGGGGAAGCGACCAACGTCGTCCGTTGGATATTGCGCCTCGTCGGTTTCGCCGCAGTCATGCTGATCGGCGGCTTCCTGCTCGCAGAACTCCACTTCGTGCGAGGTGCCTTCAGTGCATTGAGGCGCTCGCCGATTCTGAAAGGAACAGCTGTCACCATCGCAGGCATTCCCATCATTCAAATGTTGATCTTCTTGGGAGATGTCAAGGGCACGTCTCTCTTCGGAGGCCTCGGTCATCTGTTCGCGATCTTCGAATCAACCCCTGGATCGATGCTCTTCGTTCGTTCGGCAGCCGGTGTAGTTCTCGCATATCTAGTGGTGACCGAGTTGCCAGGCCCGGAGAGCGTCAAGGTACAGCGTCGCGCTCTCGCAACATTCGGCAGCTGGTTGATCGCACTCGCCTACACGGGACACTCACGTTCGATGACCGCTCCGTATCTCGGAGTACCCGCAGATGTCGTGCACACAGCGGCGGCCTCCGTTTGGCTCGGCGGTCTCGCTGCCCTCGTTCTCTTCATTTCGCCGCTCGTATCGACTCGAGATCTGTTCCGGTCGTTCCAGCGGTACGGCCAGGTGGCAAAGCCCGCAGTCATCGCTCTCCTCGTCACCGGCGTGATCCAGACGTTGCGTCTCCACGG
>JBJTGN010000433.1:0-4669 GCA_046093905.1 Actinomycetota bacterium | reverse complement strand
TCGACAAGCAGACCTTCCGCGATCTGAGCTGACTCGTGGAGCGAGCCCCGCAGATAGGCCTCCCACGCAGCGCGAGTCGGGTGGCCCAGTTTCCGGAGACGCTCGGACAGATCTGGCCACCGAGCCAACGACCGCACCCAGTAGGCAGCCTCGTCGAGCCGCTCATCAACGAGCGACGCAACAGCCATCGCTGTGTGGAGCTGACTGTCACGATCCCGATCTATCTCGTCGGCGTCGTGCCGGAGTCGAAATGCCGTCACCTCGTTCCGAACCGTGTCGGTGTCACCGCAGTCGAGCGCAGCCATCACCCTGGCCTGCGTCAGAACCATGTCGTCTCGCAAGGACGTTCCTTCGAGCCGGTCCGTCCCGATGCGTGTCCATCGCTCAGCCTCCTCACGTCGGCCGAGATACGCCAGGGCGAGCGCAAATGCGGAGCACCGATCCGGACTCGCAGCCACGAACTCGGGCGGGAATCGATCGATCCACTCGTCCATTCGACCGATGAGTCCGCTGTGGTACATCTCGCGCACCGATGAGAACGCGATCTTGAAGGCCCCCTCAAACTCGCCGGCATCGATGAGGTGATGCACCGCATTCGTTCTCGTTCCGACACTCAGTTCAACCTCGGCTGCGAAAACATGCAGTGCCGCAATCTCGTCGGCGCGGGTTTGGCGAAGCTCGGCGGCGAGCACGAATTGCATGAGCGGGTGCATGCGATGGCGATACGAGACCGGATCGAGGATCAAGATCGGGATCCCGGCCCCGACTAGCTCATCGAGCAGCATGCGCCCGTCATTGACGTCACAGAACTTCTCACAACGACGAGGGTCGAGATCGCGAAGCAACGACAGTTGAACGATGATCCGGCGCAGGTGGGCGGGCAGGTTATCCAAGATCTCCTCGACAACGAACGCAACGAAGAGCCGGTCGGTCGACAGAGTCGAGGCGGTGATTCGCTCGGCGTTGGTTCCTTCCAGCGCCCGCCCTGCGAGTCGCAATGCCGCTGGCCAGCCGTGCGCGGCATCGACCGCGCCTTCAACAACGCTCTCCGACACCCCCTCGGGTGCCGAACTGCGAACCACTGCTGCTGCTTCGCTGCGATCCATGGAGAGATGTCGCTCGGACACCTCGGCCAGAAGTTCCCGCACGGCCCATCGCCCCAAGGGCAGACCAGGCAGCACACGTGCGATCAAGACGAAACGCATCTGCGCCGGAGCTCGTTCGATGAGAAGAGCGAGGTCGTCGACGACCGTCGTCCCGGCGACCAGATGCAGATCATCGATTACCACGACCACTTCTTTTGGGTCATCTCCCAGAACCGCGAGCAGGCCCTCCACATCCGCGATCGATCGGAGTTGACCTGTCACGTCGTCCGATGTTTCCCACTCCAACGGAAGCACTCGCCCGATGGCTTCGGTGAGGTTCCGCCAGAAGACCGCGATTTGATCGTCGACGGCGTCGATCGTGTACCAGGCCACCGGATCGACCGAAGAATTCGCCCACGAGGCCACCGCCGTCGACTTGCCGAATCCGGCGGCGCCCACGACCGAGGTCACCCGGGCACCGCCATCAAGAACCTGGTTGATGACGGTGCGACGCAACGTGTGCACGCCACACGACGGCACGGTGATCTTCGCGTGCGGTGTGAGACTCACGGGCTCGTTGCGAGACGCAATCTGATCATCGCCGCACAATAACGGAGGGCATATATCCGGTTCTTTCCGGATGTCGAGTCAACCGGCCCCTCCGAGTGAGACGGGAACACTCGTCTGATGAGACGGAGTTCGCCTCTAATGGGGAGCCTAGGGGAGTAGCAACATGACCACTGCTGGGACACTAGAGCAGGGGTAGTTTTTTGCGGCGCCTCCGTCGACGTCGGACATCGCCTGCGATTCAGCGATCCGCGCCTCGACCTCGTCCTTTGTCGGAAGCTCAATGCCGAACTCGGCGACCATCGCCGCAAGCTCTTCGTTCGACCCGGCATCGACCAGCCGCTGCCGCAACTCCGGATCCTCCATCAACTCCAGGAACTGATCAACACTCAGTGCCTACCTCTTTCTCTTTTTCTCATGACCGATCCCTTTGTGACCGGCCTCAAACCTGTGGCATTCACCGGACCTACATAAACATGAGGCCGACGCATGTAATTACACCGGCCCAGTTTTCTTCGCTCCCGCCACCGTCGACGTCGGACATCGCCTGCAATTCAGCGATCCGCGCCTCGACCTCGTCCTTTGTCGGAAGCTCAATACCGTGCTCGGCGACCATCGCCGCACGCTCTTCGTTCGACCCGGCATCGACCAGCCGCTGCCGGAACTCCGGATCCTCGAGCATCAACTGCAGGAACTGATCAACACTCATTGCCTACCTCTTTCTCTTTTCTTTTGACCGATCACATATGTGACCATGACCACTCCAGTGGAAATGCCGAGGAGTCATGCCAACTGCCTCTCCACCAAGCGAGCGAACTTCCCACCCAGACTCACGAGTTCGTCGTAGGTTCCGTCCTCCACTACGCAGCCGTCGTCGATGACAACGATGCGATCAGCAGCGCGCACCGTGCTGAGTCGATGGGCGACCAGCACTCGCGTGGCGTTCATCTCCTCAAGCGAGGCCATGACCGAGGCCTGGCTGAGGTCGTCCATCGCGCTTGTCGCCTCGTCGAGGATCAATAGGCGACCGGAACGGACCAAAGCGCGCGCCAGCAGAAGACGTTGTTGCTGACCTCCGCTCACCGTCGCCGCCATCACCAACGTCTCGAGCCCCATCGGCATGGCTCGAACCTCTTCAGCCACTGCGGCTCGCTCGAGCGCAGCCCACACCTCGACGTCATCGAGTGTGTGACCACCGGTCACGGTGTCGCGGATCGAGGAACCGAGCAGCACTGCGTCCTGCGTCACTGCCCCCATTTCCGCACGCAGCACATGAGGATCGAGGTCCTGAAGTGGCCGGCCGTCGATGAGCACCTGACCCTCGTCCGGGGTCTCGAACCCGAGGAGCAGACGCAACAGTGTCGACTTGCCGGCACCAGAGGGACCGACAAGCGCCACAAACGAACCCGGCTCGATCCTGAGGCTCACATCGTGGAGGACGTCTGGGCTCTCGGGCGAGTAGCGGAACGAGACATGGCGAAGTTCGAGCGCCCCGGCCGGAGCCCACATCTCGCGTCCGGTGGCGCGCTCGGGGAGCGACTCGAGCACCGGTTGAGCCATCAGCAGCATCGGCCGCATCGAGATCAACGGGAACACCGCCGAAACGAGCGCGGTGAGGCCGGCGTAGGCCGATCCGAACGCGGAGGTGACCCCAAGGAAGTCTGCCGACGACAGGGACGATCCGCTCGGTCCCCAGCCGATCGTGACGACCGCCAGGAACAACAATGCGGACGTCAGCCCCGATCCGGCTGCGACGGTGCAGGCGAAGACTCCCTGCAGTCGGGTCACCTCGGCTTGTGAGGCGACGTAGGCGATGATCCGATCAAGCATCCGCGTCATCACGCGTGGTTCCGCAGCGGCATCACGAAGGGTCGAGACGCCGATGATCATCTCGGTCGATCGGGAACTGACCTCGATCATCGCCGCTGTCATCTCCACTGCGATCGGCTTGGCCCGACGGAGCACCAACGCCAATGCCACAAGAGTGAGGACGATCATCGTCAGTCCGATGAGACCCAATGTCAGGTCGTAGCGCATCATGACGAAGATGCTGCTCAGCGCAAGCGCCGCTGCGAGTACTTGCGATACGAGGCTGGCACTAACGATCTGCGTGAGTTGCTGGGCCGCAGTCACCCGCATCGCCAGATCACCAGGACTGAATCGACGGAAGAACGGTGCAGGCATGGAAAGGACCCGATCCCACACAGCGGCCTGGGCACGCACCGACGCCGCCTGCTCGATGCTGTTCAACGCCCGCTGCTGCACGAGCAGCAGGACCGCGGTTGTGGCGGCCGCAGCGACGAGCACGACACCCATGCCAACCATTGCACTGTCGCTACCGAGCGGTACGAGCGTTCCGAGAACCCATCCCGTCACCGAAGGTGTGATCAGACCAAGGGCAGCAGCGATAACGGCACAAACGATGACGACGACAGCAATCCCGCGGATGCCGGCCAGTGCCACGTTCAGGAGATCACGCACACCGACGGCCCGATCCTCGGGAAGGCGGGCGTAGACCTCCTCGGCTCGACCAACCAAGGTCGATGCCACCTTGGCGTTGACGCGAACCTTGCGACCCTCGGCGTCGACGAGTCCGTAGCCCGATCGTGTCGGCAGCAATGCGACCGGTTCGCCATCGACCATACCGAGCATGGCCAACGCCGGCGAACGAAACCACTCAGCTCGCAACGCGACAGGACGTGAACGAAGGCCCAACTCCGCCAGCACGGTGGCGATGTCATCACTCCGTCCTGCGCCGTATCCCACCGGCGGCGCAGTCGCACCAGTAGCGGCTGCCAACTTCTTGGCCACCCGCTGCAACGCTGTCGCACCGAGCCCGGCGTTCGTCTGGGAACCACCAGCGCTTCCGTCGAGACGCGACGCACGGAGGTATGCGACCTCGAGTCGAGCGCGTTGCGAGGAGCGAGTCGCCTCGGCGCGTGCCGCCCTCTCGGTAGCGTCGTCGACACCCGACTGCGCATCAGACACCGACACCACCGTCCCCCGATGCCGCGACC
>JBJTGN010000432.1:0-13608 GCA_046093905.1 Actinomycetota bacterium | reverse complement strand
CTTCGCAGTCAGCGAATCCGCAACCCAACTGGCTCAAGCGATGGTCGCCTTAGTGCGGAACCCGGAAGCCGGACGTGACGTCGTCGAGAGGGCCTACACCGAAGCGGGTTCGCGTTACAGCGGAGAGCACTACGCGAAATGCGTCACCGACTTGTACCAGCTTTAGCAACAGAAGCGTCCACGTATCGGCATTTCAGGCCCACCTTTTTCCCCAGAGGTGAGTCCGCCAGCTGGTCGCCCCCTCTTAGGTGAACAGGCACGGCGCGACCGATACACCGCATTCGCGTTCAAGGATGGTGGAGACCTCGATTCGCCGACGAGGTTGAACGATCGTCATCACGAAATCGAAACCGCATGCACCCTCGATGACGAACGGGTCAAGTCCAGGGGCGTGGTGTACGACGTCGTCGTATGGCTCTTCGACGGGTTGGTTCAGGCGGTCCGTGCCGCCGGGGTGGCCTCCTGTTCTTTGGGGGTGTCGTTGACGGCACGTGATTTGCTGAGGACTTCCAGGCCGAGGTAGCGGCGTGATTCGGCCCATTCGTCATGTTGTTCGGCCAAGACCGCGCCGACGAGGCGGATCAGGCGTTGCGGTCGGGGAAGATGCCGACGACGTCGGTGCGCCGGCGGATTTCCTTGTTGAGCCGCTCCTGGGGGTTGCTCGACCAGATCCGGCGCCAGATCTGCTTGGGGAAGGCGGTGAACGCCAGCAGGTCCGGGCGGGCGGCCTCGCGGTGTTCGGCGACTTTGGGGAGTTTGTCGGCCAGGGCGTCGATGATCCGGTCGTATTGGGCAGCAACGGATTCGGCATCAGGCTGGTCGAACACCGAATGCAGCAGAGTGCGCACCCACGGCCGGGACGCCTTCGGGGTAATGGCCATCAGATTCGTCGTGTAGTGGGTTCGGCAACGCTGCCAGGCCGCCCCGGGCAGGGTGGCCCCGATCGCGGCGACCAGCCCGGCGTGGGCGTCGGAGGTGACCAGCTGCACCCCGGTCAGGCCGCTGGTGGTCAGTGACCGCCGGAACCCCAGCCAGCCCGCACCGTCCTCGGCGGTGGTGACATCCAGGCCCAGGATTTCACGGTATCCCTCGGCGTTGACCCCGGTGGCGATCAGGGCGTGCACGTTGACCACCCGCACGCCCTCGCGGACCTTGAGCACCAGGGCGTCGGCGGCGACGAAGGTGTACGGGCCGGCATCTAAGGGCCGGGTGCGGAAGGCCTCGACCGCGGCGTCGAGCTCCTTGGCCATCACCGACACCTGCGATGCGCTCGTGCAGGCCGGCGCCGATCTTGGCGCTCAGCTCGGCGTCGATGAGCGCTTGATAGACAACCTCGCACGCTTGGTTGATCCGCTCGCCGGCATCAGCGGTGCGCAGTGCATCGAGCACCTCCAACAAGGCAGACTGATCCAGAGCCATCGCGTTGCTCCTCTCGGTAGTGATCCTTGGTCGTTTCACCACAGAGACTCAGGCGATGGCCCCTCTACGTCGGCACCGACACGCCGCTACTTACACCACCCCAGGGGACGTTCCCGGCGCAGGTGGATGATCTTCTCGACGACTTCAGGCTCCGTGACCGTCGGGCAGTGCAACGGCGCACTGGAGCGGTCTTTGAGACCTTCGAGGCCCTCGTCCTCGTATCGGCGCTTCCACCGGTAGAAGACGGTGCGGCTGATACCGTAGTGGCGGCAGGTCGCCGCGACGTTCCTGCAACACCGCCAGGCGCCGGTTCGCCCGCCTGACCAGTTCCTTCTCACCCCAAACACGCTCAGCCATCGAGCTCCTTCCATCAGGAGCCCAGACTGTCAACAACCTCAGTCGGTTTCAGATCTAGCGCGCTGTCCTGCGAACGAATTCTCGATACCAGACCTCAAGCGAGAGCAAGGTCCAGATGCGCGACTCTTCATCGCGGTAGCCGCCTGTGTGGTCATCGAGCAGCCTCTTAACGGCGCCGCGATCGAAGGTCTGAGCGACGTACGAAGAGGGTCCGGAGAGCAGATCAAAGGCCATATCCCGCAAACCGTGCCGGAACCATCGATCCAGCGGCACTTTGAACCCGACTTTGGGACGGTCGACCACATCGGCGGGCAGATAGCGGTGGGCAACTTGTTTCAGCACCCATTTGGTCTTGCGCTCTCGCAGCTTCAGGCCGCTATCAAGATCGAATGCCAGCTCAACAAGACGGTAGTCGAGAAACGGGGGGCGGGTCTCCAACGATGCTGCCATTGACATCCGGTCACCTCGTTCGAGAAGGTTATCCGCGAGCCAGACACAGGTGTCGGCATAGAGCATCCGACGCAACGCATCGCCCTCGCCTGAGCTGTAGGCTCCGGGAACGCCGCGAACCGAAATGCGTCCGATCACGCGATTGATTTCATCGACTGTGAACGGTGCGAACCATCCCCGCATCCGTTCGTCATACGAACTCTCGGACAGCGCTCGGACTGCGATCCGCAAACGGGCCTTACTGGGCGGTAGGGCGTTCTCGAGCCACCGAAGCAATCCGCCGACGGGAACCGCTCCCCGCCAACGGGTTGCCGCAGCATGCTTGTACTTCGGATAGCCGCCGAAAAGTTCATCGCTTCCCTCTCCACTGAGAACTACCTTGACTTGCTCACGGGCGAGTTGCGCGAGCCGGTAAACCGCGACATCCGCCGGCTCGGAGAGGGGACCGTCCCGGTGCCAGCTGAGCGCTGGCCAATTATCCAAGAAGTCATCGGCGGTGACGACAACTTCATGATGTGTGGTGCCGTTTAGGTCAGCGACCTTGCGCGCCCAGAGACGCTCGTCGTGGCGCTCGTCACCGAAGCTTGCTCCGAATGTGTGCAGAACCTGGTCGGGGTGTTCACGTCGCGCCATGGCGGTGAGCAGACTGCTATCGACTCCTCCGGACAGGTAGACACCAACCGGGACGTCGGCAACCAATGATTCGCGAACTGACGCCTTGAGGGCCTCTTCCACGAGTCCGACTGCGGCACCCGGGCTTACCGCGCGCACAGAGGATCGGACGGACAATTGCCAGTAAGGCGACACGTCATAGCTTCCATCGGGACGCACCACGAGATGGTGACCTTGCGGCAGCTTGCGAACACCCTTTACGAGCGTATGTGGACTTGGAACCGATCGTTGCGCCAGATAGTCGTGAAGGCTGTCCTCGTCCACCGAGGGCGATCGGAGTACCGGGAGCAGCGCCTTGATTTCCGAGGCGAAGGCGAACAGGTGTGTATTGGAATAGTAGTAGAGCGGAAGAATGCCCAGGCGATCCCGAAAAAGGTGCAATTCCAGATTCCGGAAATCATGGATCGCGTAGGCGAATTGGCCACGTAGGCGGTCCACACCAACGGGACCGTAGTGCTCGTAGGCCGCCAGGAGCACTTCGGTATCGCCGTGAGTCCGATATGGATAGGGGAGCTGTGTGCGCAATTCACGGTAGTTCAGGATTTCGCCATTGAAGACCAGGTGCCGGAGACCTGGGGCGTCTGACATCGGCTGATGTGATCCCTGCAAGTCGATGATTGAGAGCCGGGTGTGCGCCATCCCGACAGGGCCCTCGACCCAAATGCCCTGATCGTCGGGCCCGCGGTGACGCAGCAGTGCCGCCATCTTGAGCAGCGTTCCAGGGTCGACGGGCTCACCGTCGGTCCGCAGGATTCCCGCTATCCCGCACATTGCAAATTCCGGCGTTCCGAGATGGGACGGTCACTGAGGAGCGTCGCGGGCAGCAACGATCGCCCCTTTCCCTGTGATGTACGCGCCGGTCCCCCGAAGGTACAACCGAAACCTGACCTCGAAGTGTATCGAAGGTTAGACAGCCTCAGCGATGGAGGACCGTACACCCCGGCCCAGGGCAGCCGCCAGCCTGCGAGCTGCGACACTCACACCTGTAAGATTTCGACTGTGATCAGGCATAACGTATCCGCCGCCTGCGCCTGTCGGCTCTGATGGCCGAGTCTCGCCGTGGTGGAAAGACGCGGATACTTCTGCTAGGCCCTCAACTTGACGCCGTAAGCGGAGTGTCTACTCATCTGAGCCAGCTGTTCGGGTCCGGACTCCGTGAGAACTTCTCGCTAATCCACTTCCAAGTCGGGAGTGAGGGGAGGCGGGAATCGGCGCCCCGAAGGTTCATGCGACTGGTTTTCAGCCCTTTTCGGCTGTCTGCGAGGATTCTCCGGCACCGACCCAAGATCGTGCACATCAACGCCTCCCTCGACCACAAGAGCTTCCCGCGAGACGCGACTTACCTGGCGGTGGCAAAGGCACTGCGGCGGCGGGTGCTATTCCAGGTCCACGGAGGTGAAATGCCGACGGCCCTATATCCCAAGAGTGCCGCGCGCACACGACTTGTCTCGTATGTGCTGCGGTCAGCCGATTCCGTCATACTGCTGGCACAGTCGGAACTCGCGGCGTACTCGGCTTTCGTACCGGGAGCGAGACTCCGGATTATCGCCAACGCGATCAGTGCTGATCCGGCTGGCAAGGAGACGGAGAAACCGAATACTGGTCCGCTCCGCCTGACCTATGTGGGCCGTCTGGTCGATACGAAGGGCATCGCAGATTGCCTGGCGGCGGCGAAACTGCTAAGCGACGCAGGACACGATTTCATTCTCACGATCGCCGGTGCCGGTCCGCAGGAGCACCAACTGAAGCAGCAGGCTTGCAGGCTGATTGAGACGGATAAAGTCCGATTCCTCGGGTCTGTGCACGGCGAGGCAAAAGCGAGTTTGTGGCGCGAGAGCCATATCTTCGTTTTCCCGACATCCCATTTAGAGGGCCTGCCGTACTCGTTGCTAGAAGCCATGGCAGCGGGAGCCGTCCCGATAACGACGCGAATGGGGGCGCAACCGGACGTCATCGAAGACGGTGTCCATGGCCTATTCGTGCCGCCAGCCGACCCGGAAGCCTTATATGACGCGATCGTCAGCCTCGCCGACAACAGAGAACTCCTCTCGTCGATGTCACGACGGTCCCAGCAGCGAATCCGCGATCAGTACACAGTCGACCGGCTTGCGACGGAGTTCGGCGAGGTCTACCGATCGTTAGATTAGATCCTAAACCTGGTGCTCCGCTGCATCAGACAGCGCCGTCTAGTCTTGAGGACCGACCTATGGGAGGTTTGGAGAACGTGGGAATGCTCCGTCAGGTTTTTAGAAACTCCCCGGCACTGCGCTGGGCTGTAGCCCCACTGTCGCGCATCAAGGCGATAACACTGACCCAAGTGCCGATCAGAGGGCAAACGCCGGGTTTTTCCGGGCAGGGTCGGTTGAAGTCAATCGAGTTTGCTTCGCTTCCCGAGTATCAGGACTGGAAATCCGCCAATGCCACAAGCATTGCGACCTGGATGAGCCAGGAGGAAACCTTTCTTCCAGCCGGCCAGTTGGCGTTCTCAGTTCCCGGTTTTTGTGCGGTTTGCGCTCAGCCGACGGACTTCCAGGTAACAACCGACTACGGCGTCACTGACCCCAGCGGGAAACCAATGCCGAATTGGCGCGAACAGCTCGCGTGCCCTCGATGCCGGATGGGCAATCGGGTACGCGCCGCGCTCAACTTGGCTGTCGGTTTCGGCATGGAACCTGCAAGCCGCATCTACATCACCGAGCAGTTCGGATCCGTCTACCGGTGGCTTCGCGGGCACTACCGTTATGTTCAAGGCAGTGAGTACCTTTACCCGACGAAGCCGTCGGGATTTCGCAGATACGGCATCAATCACGAAGATGTGCAGGCACTGTCACTGGCAACAGCGAGCGTTGACTTTCTTCTGACCTTCGATGTTCTCGAACACATACCCGACCCCCACGCAGCGATACGCTCTTTCGCGCGGGTTCTGAGGCCGGGCGGACGCCTGGTCATGACAGTGCCGTTCACCCTGGACAAATACGAGACAACGGTTCGAGCTGCGATGCGCGGGGACGGCACCATCGAGCACTTCCTGCCGATCGAGATTCACGGGAATCCGCTGGATCCCGTCAACGGTTCGCTATGTTTTCGCCACTTCGGCTGGGACACGCTCGACCAACTGAAGGAGGCCGGTTTCGATCAGGTGCGCGTGTACGTGTATCGCGACGCCGAACTTGGCCACCTCGGCGTTCAATCGTTGATCTCCGCCGTCAAGGTAGACGCGTAAGGCGACGGGTGTTGGGCTTAGGAGCGGGTTAATACCTGCGCAGAACCCGCCAAAAGGATGGACGCGCCTCGCGGGCGCCCGTTTTCCCGCCAACGCGCCTCGACAGTCTCATCAGTCAGAGCAACCGTGAGTTCCTCCGTCGCCACGTCATCGGCCGGCGTGATCAGGGTGACCATAACGACCGGCAACTCACCGCGGCACACGGCACTGAGCCACCAACACGGAACACGGTCCTCAAGCCGATCAGACCACCAACCCAGTGCCCGAGTCTCATCTCCAAAACTGTCCTCGAAGACTAGTTCCGCGGAAGCCGCATGAAGCAAGTGCATAACAGGTCGCGAAGCGCGTCGCAGGACATGGACATTGGCCTGCCGCGCAGCGTCCATACTCGGGTGAAGAGGCCAAGAGGTTCTTGCGGTGTGCACCCCAGCTCCGGTGATCAGGTCGACAACGAGTTGCGACCGGTCTTGGGGTGGAGCGATCAACCACCTCCTGTGTACGACACGGCCCGGCAGGCGCGTATAACCGTCGTGCTCGGCGTTGACAACGCCGCCGCGCAGGTCAATTCCCAGCACCCGGGCGCGGGCATGCCGCGACCATAAGAACGGACCACCGATCACCGACTGATCCTGCTCATCGACGCAGACCGTTGGATGGGCACGCGTCCCGCGCATCACCCCACGCCATAGTGGGTGGCGATAGTAGCTACCAGTACCCGGATCGCCGATGATGTCCTGTCCGGCTTCGCTGATAGTCACAGCTAAGGCATCGGCGTGACCGTGTGCGGCGATCGAAAGGTAGCCGAGCGGACCCACATCGACGGTGGTCCGGCGTTGACCGTTGCGTAAAACCACGAGTCCGCCCTCGCGGGCGTAGAAAGTTTCGGACCCGCCGAACCGACTCTCATGCAGATCGCGACCCGCACCGCCACCCCTGTTAAGGGCGACCGCACGGTACCATTCCGCGGTCATGCTGTCCGTCCCGGTACCGGAACCAGCCTTGCCCCAATCGAAGGGCGTGACCAGGCCTATGTGAGCCAGAACACTTCTAAACTCTTCAGCTCCGAGACGGATAGCGAATTCCTGATCGCTGTCCCCATACCGCAAGTCTGGATCATGTTCGCCGACAGTTGCAGCCAAGAACGCGGCGCTTCGACCGATAGCGCCTGAAATCGGCTTCGGCACTTTTCCATCCCTGTCCAGAAGCAGCGCAGCGACGAGTTGGAGTAACTCGACGGTTGCAAGCTGATAGCCGACGGACTGCTCGGCCCCCGACCCGTCGGAGAGAATCTGCTTGCCAGCCTCATCTGACAGGATTCGGATAGCCCGTTCCTCCCAGTTTCTGGCCGGAACGAGGTCGGGAAAGATCATCGATATAACGGCTAGGCCAGCCATCTCGCCAACCAAGTGGTTGTTTGCGGAACTGAATCTCGACCGGTCTCGCCAGCACCGAAGTGCGCTGTGCGTAAGCATGTTTACGATTCGTTGATAGCGCCAAGTGTTCAGTTCGGCCGCATCTCGAAGACCCTGCAAAGCAATGGCGACGGAGATTCCGCGTAGTCCCAATTCGAAGGCGCCACGCCAGGTGATTCCGCGTCCCGGGGGGTTCTGGTCAATCCAGTTGTCGAGGTGGTCGAACGCAGCCTCGGTATACCGGCGATCCCTGGTGAATAGCCAAGCCTCTGCCAGCACGGGAAGGTGTTGAAGCCGATTCAATTCCCAGATCCACTTGACATCACCGCCGGCCGTTCGATGGTCGATCCGATGAGAAGGCATGTCAGACCAGCGGACATCAGCGAAGGGGTCGTGGTTCCATCTAATCGGCTTTTCGAGTTGGACTTCCGGATAGCCAAAAAGCTTGAAGGAACCGCGGACAGCCTCGTCGGCCTTGTCTACTACCTGGGAAACCAGATCGGGTCTGCGTCGAGCAATGGTCTGTGCGCGTTGAGCATCAAGTAGCACCGGACGATCAGACGCGTCACGAAACCGCGCCAGGGAATCCGCCCAATACTGTTGCTGCTCCGGCGACGTAACCAGGCGGGAAACCGTCCCTTCGAGCGGTAATCGGGTCAGCAAGAGCTGTTGTGCGCGCCAGAGGAGCTCTCCACCTTGCATCGACCGCAGTCGACGGGCATACCATCCCAGCCTCTCCGCGGGAGTCGACCGACGTTCCACTGCCGGCTAGGGGTTTCGCCACTGATGGGCAGGCTTTACACGGGCAGCGATCGTCACCAAGCGATTCCCCTGTAGTTGCTGCGCCTGCGCCAATTATCTCCGCCCGGCAGCCTCACCAGGTCGACGATGAGCTGGTTGGCCGAACTGCGACCAATCGCATCGACGATCTCCGGCGTACGTGATCCGATGACCAGGATTTCGCCGTGTTCCAAGACGGTCTCGATATCCTCGACCAAGAGTTCACCCAGGTGTGGAAGACGCTGGCTGATGAAGGCACGGTTTGCCCCGACCAGCCGTGACAGGGCAACGTTTGTATCGAAAATTTTGATGTCGAAACCTTTGCCGATGAGCCGTTCGCAGAGTTCAACCATCGGGCTTTCCCTCAGATCATCGGTGCCGGACTTGAATGCCAAGCCAAAAACCCCAACCTTGCGTCGGCCATCACCCATTATCAGCTCAAGTGCACGTTCTAGATGACTGGCGTTCGAACGCAACAAGCTCCCGAGAACCGGAGTGTCCACAAAGTGGGTGCGGGCGAGATAGGTCAGGGCGCGGACATCCTTCGGCAGGCAGGAACCACCGAAAGCGAAACCGGGCCGAAGATAGGCCGGGCCGAGATTGAGTTTGGTATCGGCCAGGAATATATCCATGACAGCGTGGGAGTCGAGATCAACCGCAGCGCAAATAGATCCGACTTCGTTGGCGAAGGTGACCTTCAGCGCGTGAAAACTGTTATCGAAGTACTTCGTCATCTCCGCTATTATGATCGGGACGACAATCCGCTCCCCTGGAAGAGGGCTATACAGCTCCATGGCCGTCTGCCCCGTAGAGACATCGGAACACCCCACGACAGTCTTAGGCGGATCGAAAAAATCCCGGACGCTAGTTCCCTCCCTCAGGTATTCGGGGTTCACGCATACACCGAAATCCACCCCGGCGCGTTTGCCGGAGTTTCGCTCCAACAGTGGAATCAGGATCTCCTCACAGGTTCCGGGGAGCATTGTGCTGCGGTAGACCACCACGTGCCTGCGATCCGTGTCGGCTAGGGCCGACCCGATCTGGGTAGTGACCTGTTCCAGGAACACAGTAGACAACCCACCGCTTGCATCCGATGGCGTGCCGACGCAGACGATAGAGATATCGGAGTTCAGAACGGCACTGCGGGAGTCGCTAGTGACGGTGAGCCTTCCGTTCGACACCATCTCGGCGGTCAATTCGGCGATTTCATCCTCAACGATTGGCGAGCGTCCCTGCTCGAGCAAGGAGACCTTGTCTGAATTGATATCGACGCCGATCACGCGGTAGCCGAGCGAGGCGAGGCATGCCGCTGAAACGCATCCGACGTAGCCGAGTCCGTAAATACTTATTACTGGGGTGCCCGAGTTGCTCATAACGTCCGCCTCATCGGCCATTCGACACCGAGTCAGCGGTCGCGCCAGTAGCAAGCGGTCCCGACGACTGGATGAGTCCACGCATCGAAATTTTCGTCCTCAGCCCCGATCGGAATAACCGGCCGTTAGCGTATGCCCAGTCCGGAATCCGTGTCAAAGTCACTACACCTGGGACTAGCTACAATGGCAGAAGGTTTGCCAGTTGTCATGTCGGTTAAAGTCACTCCTGTCCTCTGATGGGTAGAGGCGCCAACGTGAAGAGGCGGTCCAACAGCAAGATGCCGAAAGCAATGTCGTCCGATGAAGCGCACGCGGGAGCGCAACACTTTTGCGATCTCGTCCGGCCCGGGTTAAGTCTCGGGCGACGGGAGAAACTACTGGTCGCTGGTTGCGGTCTTGGGCATGAGGCTCTTCACATCCGCCACGATCTCGACCTTGACGTGACTGGTGTCGACATAAGCACACAGTGGGGTTCCGATTACGGCTCCGGCGTCAGCAATTTCGCACTCTTAGAAGAGAGCCTGTTGGAATTGCCCTTTCCCGACAACACCTTCGACTTGGTTTTTTATCACCATGTCATCGAACATGTCGATGATCCGGCGACGAGTTTGGACGAGCTCAGACGGGTGCTCACTCCGGGAGGTCTGATTTACATCGGAACGCCGAACAGGCACCGCGCCGTGGGCTATATAGGGTCTCAGGGCGTCACGACCCGGCAAAAGATCGAGTGGAACTGGCAGGACTACAAGGCGCGGCTCCGAAATCGGTTCCGCAACGAGGACGGGGCTCACGCGGGATTTACCGAGGTTGAGTTGTCGAATCTCCTCAAGGGCCGTTTCACGGACATTCATTTCCTTACCGAGGACTACCTTCGATTCAAGTACGGCGAACGGTTGAATCACCGCTTGCTGGACCTCGTGTGCAAACGGCCAATCCTCGAAATAGCCGCTCCGTCCGTCTACGTCGTCGCCCGCAAGCCATCCTCTGACCACTAACAGGCTGGGACGCAGCCGAAAAAAATACATCACGGCGTAAACGGTCATCCCCCGAATTCGCCCTGTGGTGCCCCGCGTGAGCCGGTTTGCACGGCGAACACGGCCCCGGCGTCGGGCTCACACCCATCGGATAACCCCAAGCGGGACGTTGTTATGTAAAGCACATTCCGTCTGCTGCCGCCAAAAGCGCACGAACTTACCTGGGATATTCCCGGCACTTGAATCCGTTCGACGAGCAAGCCCGCTTCGTCGTAGTGGTTGACTGCGCCGGCGCCCCACAGTGCGACCCACAGTCCGCCCTCCTCGTCAATAGCCATTCCGTCCGGTACACCTTCGGCGTTCCGCACAGCGATATGTGGCCGGCGGCCAGACCAATCGCCCGTCTGGGGGTCAACGTCGAAGACGTCGATTCGTCGAGTGGGAGAGTCGATGTAGAAGGCGCGCAGCCCGTCGTGCGACCACTGCACGCCGTTTGAAATCGACACCGGGGAGACCAGTTCGACCACCTGGCGATCGGGTGTAACGCGATAGACGGTGCCCCCTCCAGACCGTTCGTCGTAGGCCATCGTGCCGATGACGAAGTTGCCCGAACTGTCGCAGCCGCCATCGTTTGATCGCACCCCGGGGTCGAGGCTCAGTTCCGCGAACTCCTCAAATTGCGAAAACCGGGCGTCAGTCACAACGACCCCGCGCTCGACCGCCAAAACGAACCCACCCGCGACTCGCCGCCGAATCACAGTGACGACAGGGCTCGGACACTGGTAACGGACGACCCGGCCGGTGGGGCCGATCTCGATGATCGAGCCGTTCAGGACATCCATACAGAGCAGGCGGCCTGCGCCCTCGTCCCAAAACGGCCCTTCGCCGTGATAGGTCACCGGGTCGGTAATGGGTTCCGCGTTAACCATGTGCGGAAAAATACTATCCCTGCAACCCTCGGATCCTCATCCCATAGAGCGGTCCGCAGAGGGCCTCTTGCAACGCAGTGGGTCCGCTAACCTGGCCGTTAATAATGGTTTAGGACCCGGTTCACCGATAGCCATGAGCCGAACCCGCGGCTGGGAAGTCCCGCAGGCAAACGTCGTGAACTGAAACATCCCGTGCGGAAAGCCCCGATTTCGTGATAGCTTCCCGGTTAGAAAAGTGTAAGAGCAAGCTGAGCTTCGCTATCTAGGGGACGAGGGGACGGACATGCGGACACCCGACCAATGTCCGAGGTCGGGCTTGTGACCGCAGTAAACGAACGCGGCACACGTTCAGGGGGCGCCACTGCGATCTCAGAGCCCCATCGCTCCTGGCAACACGATTACGTACGCTGGCTGACGGCGGCCGATCTCGTAGCGGTGGTCGGTGCAGTCGGTCTGGCCTACTGGCTCCGGTTCGGCACTTGGTCACAGACCGCCTACGTAGTGGTGTCAGTCGTAATCGCCATCGCGTGGCTAGCTGCCCTGTCAATCAATCACTCGCGCTCGGAGCGCGTAATCGGGTCCGGGGCGGAGGAGTACCGCCGGGTGTGGCTGGGTACGATCTCGGTGTTCGGCGGTGTTGCTATCGTCTCGATGCTGTTCAAGCTCGAGATCGCCCGCGGTTACCTAATGATCGCTATGCCGACAGGGATCGCTCTCCTGATGTGTGCACGGTGGGTGGCACGCCGTCTGATCATCAGAGCCCGCGAGAATCATGGACACTGCATCACCCGGGTCCTCGTCGTCGGCAACGCGCCAGCCGTTCGCGATCTCACCACAGCCCTCGCGCGTGAGTCACGTTGCGGCTATGAGGTAGTCGGCGCCTGCATTCCGGGGCAAGCGAACGTCGATGTCATCAATGTTCACGGCGTCGGCCCTGTTCCGATATTCGGAGACGAATCGAACGTCGTCGGCGCCGTAACGGCCACAAACAGTCAGGCTGTGGCCATCACGGCCACTGAGCACCTCGACGGACGCCGAATCCGTGACCTCTCCTGGGAACTGGAGAAATTCAAAATAGACCTGCTCGTGGCACCCGGTGTAGTCGACGTCGCAGGCCCCCGGCTACACATGAGCCCCGTCGCCGGCCTGCCATTGATCCATGTAGAGAAGCCGCAGTACCACGGGGCCAAGCGCTTCCAGAAGCGTCTTTTCGATGTAACGTTTTCGAGTTTGGTTCTGTTTGTCGGATTGCCTCTCCTGCTGATAATCGCAGTTGCGGTCAAGATGACGAGTAAGGGGCCCATGTTCTACCGCCAGGAACGTATTGGGTTGGACGGCGAAGCGTTCGAGATGATCAAGTTCCGGACGATGGTCGACGGCGCCGATGCCTTCCTCGACGAGCTGGCCGAGCTCAACGATAGCGAAGGGGGCGTGCTCTTCAAGATTCGGGAAGACCCCCGAGTCACAAAAATCGGCAGGATTCTTCGGAAGCACAGCCTTGATGAGATTCCCCAATTCATCAACGTTCTGAAGCGCGATATGAGTGTCGTCGGTCCAAGACCACCACTCGCCAGCGAAGTCAAAACCTACGACGACTACGCCAAGCGTCGGTTGCTGGTACGTCCAGGGATCACCGGGCTATGGCAAGTCAGCGGTCGGTCAGATCTTTCCTGGGAAGACTCCGTCCGACTCGATCTCTATTATGTGGAGAACTGGTCGATGATGGCCGACCTACTGATTGCCCTGAAGACGGCGAAGGTCATGCTAAACCGCACAGGTGCGTACTGATTCCGTACTACGTATCGAGATCTGGAGCCGCGGCTCTAACGTCGTAGTCGGGCAGTGTCTCGCCAAGGGCTGTGCCGATCTGGGACTCACCGGACGTGACCACCGCCGAGCCCACCAGCGCCCACAGCGACGCCGGCCAAGATTCCAGCAGCCGATGCTTACGATCCACGACCGGCCTTTCCGCGCCCTCGACGGGAACGTCCCCTGGGGTGGTGTAAGTAGCGGCGTGTC
>JBJTGN010000431.1:0-1732 GCA_046093905.1 Actinomycetota bacterium | reverse complement strand
CGGGCAACGGATAGTGCAGTCCGGGAATTCCCGGTGCCAGAGCCTGATACCAGTCCGGGCGAGGCTGGATTCCGGGATATCCCGTTCCCACCTTCTCCGACTCCCCCGAGTTCCACTCATGATGGATCGGCGGAATCTGGTAGTAGCCGTTGGCCGCATTGGTCCCGCCATCGACGAGGAGATCGTGTCCGGTGATGTAGCTCGCCGCGTCCGATGCCAGGAACATCACCGGAGCGACGACTTCGTGCAGTTCCCCGATGCGCCTCATGGGTGTGCGGCTGGCGATCCACTTGTCCATGCCGAGCGTCTCCAAAGCCGGCCGGACCATCTCGGTCATGATGAATCCCGGCGACACCGAGTTGACTCGCACGCCGCGGTCAGCCCATTCGCACCCGAGTTGCTGCGAGACATTGCGCAATCCGCCTTTGGCCGCAGCGTAGGCGATGACGTTGTTCTCGTTTCCTCCGCTGCCCATGATCGAACAGATGTTGATGATCGAACCTGATTGTCTTTGCAACATGTGGTGGCCGACTTCCCGCAGAAACATGAATGCTCCTGTCAGGTCGATTGAGAGAATCCAGTTCCACGTCGCGGTGTCGTACACCTCGGCTGAGAGGCCACGCAGATCGCTGACGCCCGCATTGTTGATCAATACGTCGATCTTGCCGTGCTGCTCGACTGCAGTACGCACAACTTTCTTCACATCGTCCTCGACTGCAACGTCACCCGGGGCCACCGTGACCTTCGATCCGAGGGCGCGACACCTCTGTGCCACTGCCTCCAACATGTCCGTGGATCGAGCGGTGAGTACAAGCTCCGCTCCCTCCTTGGCGAACGCTTCGGCGAACCCCTCGCCGAGGCCATACGACGCGCCTGTGATGAGAACCGTCTTTCCGCTGAACTGACCCATGACATCCCCCTTGGTGTTGGAGGACACAGTAGATCGGGAGCTCCGCTCTTCGCATACGCGGAATTCCGTATGAGCCGGCGGGCGGTCGACCCTCCCCTGAAACGTCGACGGCAATCCAATGCGCAGGACAGCGCACTATGTTGACGGGGCATTGACTGTTGACTGGGCACGGGCACGGCGTCCAGCCGCACCATAAGGAGAGCGCGCCATGGCACCCACAGGACGACTCGAAGGAAAGGTTGCCATCGTCTCCGGCGGTGCCAGCGGCATCGGGGCTGGCATCGTCGAGCGCTTCGTTGAGGAAGGAGCGCGTGTCGTCCTCACCGACCTGCAAGAAGGACCCGGAACGGAGTTGGCCGAGCGCCTCGAGAGAAATGCTCTCTTCGTCCGCACGGATGTGACTGTCGAATCCGACGTCGCGTCCGCCGTCGACCGGACCGTTGCTCACTTCGGTCGGCTGGACGTGATGGTGAACAACGCCGGAATCGTCGGGGCTGTGGGCCGCATCGCCAACACGCGAGTCGAGTATTGGGATCGGACGGTGGCAATCCTGATGCGCGGTGTCTTTCTCGGCATGAAGCACGCGTCGCGAGTCATGATCCCGCAGGAGTCGGGGAACATCATCTCCATGGCGAGTACCGCAGGCATCCTCGGTGGACTCGGACCTCACTGCTACACGGCCTGCAAACACGCTGTGATCGGTCTCACCAAGTCAGTTGCCTCGGAGATGGCCCAACACGGCATCCGGGTGAATGCCATCGCCCCGGGCAATACCGCCACCGCCATGACCGCAGCGGTGATGACCGGTGACCACACTGCCAC
>JBJTGN010000430.1:0-5286 GCA_046093905.1 Actinomycetota bacterium | reverse complement strand
CTGTTGAAGGTGACGTCGTCAGGATGGGCGATCGAAAGAGGTTGTGTCACGAAGACATTCTCTCAGAGATACAAGCCAGTGTGACTGTCGATTCTCGTTGCGGCGACCGCGTGGATGTCCCGTTCACGCAACATGATGTAGTCGATGCCGCCGACTTCGACTTCGTAGCGATCCTCTGGGCTGAACAGAACCCTGTCGCCGACCTCAGCAGATCGAACGTTCTGACCCAGTGCGACGACTTCTGCCCAAACCAATCGCTTCGAAATCTGTGCAGTTGCCGGGATTACGATGCCTCCCGTACTCCTGCGCTCGCCATCACGATCGGGAATCCGCACCAGGACGCGGTCATTGAGCATCTTGATCGGCAACTTGTCACTAGGTGCACTCACAGCCGGCACGGTAGCGGACGTCACTCGGAAATGGACCCGCCATCCACGAGAACCGCTGAGATCCGAGCCATCACATCGTCTGTCAAGAGTTCGATGACATCGAGCGCACCAAAATTCTCAGTGACCTGAGATGGTCGACTCGCACCCGTGATCACAGTCGATACCTGGGGGTTCTTCGTGCACCATGCCAGAGCCAACTGGGCAAGGCTGCATCCGAGGTCGGTGGCGATGGGAAGGAGTGATTTCACGGTCCGCTGGGATGTGACATCGGTCAGTCGCTTCGCCAACCAGGCATAACCAGGCAGAGCTCCTCGCGAATCTTCAGGCACTCCGTCGAGGTACTTCCCTGTCAGCAATCCCGATGCGAGAGGACTCCAAATCGTCGTTCCAAGACCGATGTCGTCGTACAAGCGGCGGTACTCGACCTCGACTCGACGTCGTTCCAACATGTTGTACTGCGGTTGCTCGGTGACCGGCTTGTGGAGGTGGTGTCGTTCGGCAATCTCCCACGCGGCGCGAATCTCATCTGCTGTCCATTCACTCGTTCCCCAATACAAGGTCTTGCCACGGTCGACCAGGTCGCTCATCGCCCTGACAGTCTCCTCGAGAGGGGTATTCGGATCAGCTCGATGACAGAAGAGAATGTCCACGAAATCGACCTGCAAGCGATCGAGACATCCTTCGATCGAATGATGCAGATACTTTCGATTGAGAGTGTTGTTCATGTTGGGGATCCGCGGATCGATCCCCCAGAACACTTTCGTCGACAGAACGAAGTCCTGACGGCGCCATCCGAGTTCGCGAATGACTCGCCCCATGATCGCTTCACTCTCTCCACCTGCATATGCCTCAGCATTGTCGAAGAAATTGCAGCCAGCATCCCATGCCGACTGCATGCACTCGAGAGCAAGGTCGTCTTTCAACTGATTGTCGAACGTGACCCAACTCCCGAACGACAGAACGGAGACCCGAAGGCCAGATCCGCCGAGACGTCGATATTCCATCTTCGGATTGGCCGTAAAAGCTGAAGAACTCATGTCCGCACGTTAGGACAGCGGCCGATACTCGAGCGAGTCACGAAAACGCGGGACGAACGATGATGCCCGCTCGAGCCATGTGCTCTTTCGCCTCAGCGATCGTGAACTCTCCGAAATGGAAGATCGATGCCGCAAGCACAGCATCCGCAGATCCCTCGACGATTCCGTCCACCAGATGGTCGAGTGTTCCGACTCCCCCAGATGCGATCACCGGCACCGGCACCGCTTGCGCTACCTGGCGTGTGAGATCGATGTCGAAGCCGATCTTCGTACCGTCTCGATCCATCGATGTCAGCAGAATTTCTCCCGCTCCGAGACTCGATGCTCTCACTGCCCATTCGATCGCATCTTTGCCAGTCGGAGTGCGACCTCCGTGCAGATAGACCTCGTACCCTGCAGATCCGTCGACTCGCCGCTTTGCATCGATGGCGCACACGACACACTGAGCCCCGAATTCCGCAGCGATGTCCGCAATCAACAGTTCGTTCTCGACGGCGGAGGTGTTCACGCTCACCTTGTCCGCTCCGGCCCTCAGCATTCGTCGAGCGTCATCCACACTTCGGATCCCTCCGCCGACGGTGAATGGAATGAAGACCTGCTCTGCGGTTCGAGACACGACATCGACCATTGTGTTCCGACGATCGGAGGATGCAGTGATGTCGAGAAATACCAGTTCGTCGGCACCTTCGGCGTCGTAGCGCGCGGCCAATTCCACTGGATCTCCAGCATCGCGCAAGTCGACGAAATTGGTTCCTTTGACCACGCGACCATCGGTCACGTCGAGACACGGGATGACGCGAGCAACCTTCACGATCCATCTCGATTCGTGTTCACACATGTGAGGGCGTCGCTCACCGTGAAGCGGCCCTCATAGATCGCTTTGCCAGTGATGATGCCCATTACACCCGGAATCCTTGCCAACGCTTCGATGTCCGCGAGGCTCGAGACACCTCCACTTGCGATCACTGGGATCGATGTGGCACGCGCCGCCTGCGCCAGACCCTCGACATCTGGACCTTGCAACATGCCGTCGCGCGCGATGTCCGTGATGATGAAAGCCGATGCCGCAGGGAACAAGTCCAGCGCGCTCACAAGGGACATCCCGGCGTCTCGAGTCCAGCCATGTACAGAAACTTGTCCACTGCGGTGATCGAGACCGACTGCAACGTCGACGATACGTGCCGCCTCTTCGACTAGTTCAGGATTCGACACTGCAGCCGAACCCATGACGACTCGGGAAATTCCAGATTCCGCGAGGGTTCGCGCATCGTCGACCGTGCGAACTCCCCCACCGGTTTGAACTTTCGCTCGATCCGACAGCTCGGCTGCGATCCGGGAGATCACCGTTCGATTGACGGGATCTCCGCTGCGAGCCGCATCGAGATCGACGATGTGGATCCAACGAGCACCCTCGTCTGCAAAACGGCGAGCAACGTCCACCGGATCGTCTCCGTACACAGTCTCCTGGCTGTAATCGCCTTGGGTGAGCCGCACGACACGGCCAGACAAGATATCGATCGCTGGATAGAGGTCGACGTGTTTCATGGCCGAGCAGACTCGCCTCTCGCTGCAGAAGCAAAATTTTCCAGCAATGCAAGTCCGGCAGAGCCGGACTTTTCCGGGTGGAACTGCGTGGCGAACACATTTCCCCTGCGAAATGCTGCGTTGACCGTTCCCCCGTACTCGCAGGTGGCGGCCACGTCGTCCGGATTCTCGGGAATCCCGGCGTAGGAGTGGACGAAGTACATCCACGTGTTCCCGCGCTCGAACTCATCGCCTGTGAACATCGGGTCGCCCAACGCACGTACTTCGAGACGATTCCATTGCATTTGGGGACACTTGACGTCCGATGACAGCCGAACGACCGAACCGGGAATCACATCCAGACCGCGTGCGGTCGGGTCCTCTTCGCTTCGGGAGAAGAGCATCTGCATCCCGACGCAGATCCCCAAGAACGGACGATTCGAGTCGACTGCATCGAAGACGACTTGTTCCATCCTCTCCGCCCGTAGGGCTCGCAAGCACGCACCGAAAGCGCCGACTCCAGGTAGCACGACAGCTGATGCCTCGCGCGCAAGGCCTGCGTCTTTCGTCAGCCGTGCATCGGCACCGACGCGCTGGAGTGCCTTTTCCGCCGAGCGGAGATTGCCGATTCCGTAGTCGAGAACCGCGATCAGAGGTGCTGTCACAGCACTCCTTTGGTCGACGGGATCGTCGACCCTTCGATGCGGACTGCATCACGCAAGCAACGTCCCAAACCCTTGAATGAGGCTTCGATGATGTGATGCACGTTTTTTCCGTGCTTGAGGGTCACATGCGCCGTGATGTGAGCGGTCGTGACGAGAGACGCGATTGCATGTTCTGCGAGTTGGGGGTCGAATGGCGGATTGCCAAGAGGCAGACATTCGGGCAATGGAACGTCCCAGACGATGAACGGTCGACCGGACAAGTCGATGGCGATCTCGACGAGTGACTCGTCGAGTGGGTAGAGACCGCTCGCAAATCGCCTCACACCAGCTTTGTCACCGAGAGCTTCGCGCAGCACTTCCCCGAATGTGATCGCCACGTCCTCCACCGTGTGGTGAGTATCGATATGAAGGTCGCCTTCAGCTTTGATCATCAGATCGAAAGAGCCGTGCTTGCCGACTTGAGACAACATGTGGTCGTAGAACGGAATTCCTGTCGATACATCGCATCGTCCAGAACCGTCGAGATCCAGCGAGATCTCGACCGATGTTTCTCCAGTCGTTCGCACTCGTCGTGCAGTTCGGCTCATGACAAGACCTCCGTGAGTCGTTCGAGAAAGGTGTCGTTCTCTTGTTTGCTTCCAATCGTGACTCGCAGACAATTGTCGAGCCGAGGCCAGCTCGAACAGTCGCGAACAAGGACTCGACGGTCGAGGAGCCCCTGCCACACTCGGCGTCCTTGCACGGAGCGCGGACGAAACAAAATGAAGTTCGCCCCGCTGTCGAAGACATCGATGTCGAGTCGGCGTAACCCATCAGTCAGGCGAGTCCGCTCAGAAATCAAATCTGCAAGTCGTGCATCCATCTCGTTGCGATAACGCACAGCGATTACTCCTGCGATCTGCTTTGCGGCATCGAGATGGTAAGGAAGAACAACTTTGTCCAGTTCGGCAACGAGCCACCGAGGACCGATCAGATAACCAAGACGCGCTGCAGCCATGCTCCATGTCTTGGAGAAGGTGCGCACGACGACAAGAGGTGTTTCTTCGTCGACGAGGTCGAGTGCACTCCAGGGAGCGAACTGTCCGTATGCTTCGTCGACCGCAACGAGACCAGTCGATGAAGCAAGTGCGGCACGAACAGTCGACGGTGAATCAACGGTTCCAGTGGGATTGTTCGGGGAGCACAAGAAGGTGACGTGAGGCGAATGCGACTTCAGCAAAGATCGCATCACGTCTTCGTCGATCGAGAAGTCACTGCGACGGTCGCCCTCCACAACTTCAGCACCCGAAATTCGGGCAATGTGACCGTGAAGTTGATACGTCGGTTCGAACGTGAGCACCTTGCGGCCCGGACCGGCAAAGGTGAGGAGCAGCGTCTGGAGGACTTCATTGCTGCCGTTGGCGGCAAACACCATGTCCGGAGACACATCGTGCAAGGCAGCAATCGACGTTCTCAGTTCTCTGGCCGATCGGTCCGGATACCGGTTCCAGGAGATCTTGGATACCGACTCGAGAAACTCGGCCACGAAGGCTGCCGGAGGGCCAACGGGAGCCTCGTTGGTATTGAGTCGAACGTCGACGTCCACCTGAGGAGAGTGGTATCCCTCCATCAGAGACAGATCGGCGCGAACGGGAACTCGAGTCACGACACGAAAGGCTACCGAACCGACTC
>JBJTGN010000429.1:0-12744 GCA_046093905.1 Actinomycetota bacterium | reverse complement strand
ACTCCGAAGAGGCTCAGGCCAACAATTTGGACAAAATTTGGATTTCCCTTGGATGTCCCTTCAAAAGGGATCTCCTACCGTGAGAGACATGAAAGCACCCTTCACAACAGCCCTTTCCATGGGAGCAATCCTCGCCACCGGCGGGGCCGCCCTCGCAGTCAATGCGTCGGTCCTCGACCCCCAGGTGGAGGTCACTTCCCCGTCGACGGACGTCTCAGCTCCCGCCACGGCAGCACCATCCACTGTTCCAGGTTTCGTACCGAACGAATTCCAGATCCCGGGGATCGGCCTCGTGACGATGTCGACGGTCGACGGGGTCCTGACCCTCGACAACGTGACAGCCAATACCGGCATTTCGTACACGGTCACCGAGACCGCTCCGGGAGAGTACGAGATCGAGTTCCGCACGGCCGATCAGACCGTGACGTTCACCGCACGACTCGTGGACGGACAAATCGTGACTTCGGCAACGGGGATGAGCACGCAGCCTCCTGCCACCCAGCCAGCGCCTTCGACGGCGCCTGCTGGACCGTCAGGCGGATCCAGCGCCGGCACCAGCTCAGGGACGAGTGGCGGTGGCTCGAGCTACGACGACGATGACGACGATGACGACGACTTCGAGTACGAGGATCACGATGACGATCACGACTTCGAGTACGAAGACGACGATTTCGAATTCGAAGGAGGAGATGATGACTGACGATCGATTGTCAGCTCTGAGTGCCCGGCGGGCTGTGCGCGACAAGCACCCGGCCCGCTCGGCTCGAGTTCTCGTCACCGGTGTTTCGGTGTCAGCCCTTGCAAGCCTTGTGAGCGCCTTCACGGTGCAAGCAGCAGCGAACTCACAGCCTTCTTCGGTTCCGACCCAAGCTGATCCAGCGATCGCTCCACTCGACCAGTCGACAGTGCCAGTGGCACCTCCGACCACGCCAGCCCCTGCGACTCCGGTGCGACAAGTTGTCGAAGTCAACGTGGTCCAACCCCCGACCCCGGTCCAGAGGGCAACGACTCCGCCGCAGACGCAGAGTTCTGGTGGACTCGGCGGCCTCGACTGGAACGGTGGCGGTGGCGGTGGAAGCACCGGCGGTGGCCTTGGATCGATTGGAGGAGGCGGCTCGAGCGGAAGCTCCGGCGGCTCGGGCTGATGACGCACAGTTCGAGAATTCGAACTCCTGCAATCAAGTTGTGATCGTGATGAGTATGTCGGATATGAGTAGAGCAGTGATGAGTGTCGACACGATCGACGGCATTTCACGGGCGGTGTTTCCCTCGATGGGGAACACCGCCCGAATCACGATCGTCGAAGGTGACGAGACCCTCATCGATCATGCTGCTCGTCGTCTTCACCAACTCGAGGACATTTGGAGCCGTTTCATCGCAACAAGCGATATCTCACGACTCAACGCTGCAGCAGGCTCGACTGTGGTCGTGCACCCGGACACTGTTCGCCTCGTACGACACATGGTCGGCGGGTGGACGTTCACGAATGGACTTTTCGATCCATCGATGCTCGGCGAACTCGTCGAAGCCGGCTACGCACACTCGATGACATCGAATTCGATCACTGTCCTCCCAACGGGGATCGAATGGTCGAAGGATCTCAGCAGTGTCGCAATCGACGGTGACACAGTCACCGTTCCATACGGAATGGTCCTCGATCCGGGCGGTATCGGTAAGGGACTCGCAGCAGACATCGTCGCCAGCGAACTCATCGAACTTGGAGCATCGGGCGCCCTCGTCAGCATCGGAGGCGATATCCGCTGCATCGGTCGAGGCGACATCGAGAACCAATGGATCATCGACATCGAATCACCATTCGATCGACAGGTGATGTGCTCGATCGCGATCGCTGAAGGAGCAGTCGCCACGTCGTCACTCGCAGCAAAGCTGTTCACGAGCCCTGACGGCAGCGGAGACGTCCGGTCGCACATCATGGACGCCCGATCTCGTCGAACCGTCGACCCGATGACTCACGACATCGTGCAAGCATCAGTGACCGCAGCCGAATGTGTCTGGGCCGAAGTGTTCACCAAGGCTTACTTGGTCCACGACGACCGAGCTCGCATCGAACTCGCCGCCGAACACGGTCTCGAAGCCATGATCGTGCTCCGCGACGGTTCCAGAATCACGTCTCAAGGATGGAAGAAGTATCAGTTATGAACGAGCAATTTTGGTGGTTCCTGAGTCGAGCATCCGGCATCGTCGCCTGGGGTCTCCTGTGCGCCACGATTGTCTGGGGAATTCTTCTGTCGACTCGCCTCATGCGACAAGTCGACAGGCCAGCATGGCTCCTCGATCTCCACAAATGGTTCGCTGCGCTCTCCATCGCAGGGGTTGCCATTCACCTCGGTGCTCTCGTCGCTGACAGTTATGTCGAATTCGGTTGGAGAGAACTTGCAGTTCCCATGGCATCGACATGGCAACCCGGTCCAGTTGCATGGGGAATCATCGCCACGTACTTCTTGATCGTGATCCAAGCGACATCGTTGCTGCTGAAAAAGCTTCCACGTCGCTTCTGGTACCTCGTCCACCTGACGTCGTACGTCATGTTTGCGATGACATCGATTCACGCGTTCGCTGCGGGCACAGACGCATCGAATGACCTCTTCTTGATCTTTGGAGCAATGCTCATCACTCTTGTGATTGCACTGACAGTCGTCAGGGTCCTCTATGCAAGGCGGCCAGCAAAACCGGAACGGAACGCCAGAGTCCCTCGTGCGAGCGCCCCCACTGCTGCTTCGGAGCAATAGCAATCTGCGTCAGATTCGGCGCAGAACGCGCAGGCTGCCACACGTCGAGATCGGCTCGAACAGACCGCTTTCGACTGCTGGTCCATAGATCTGTTCGTACGGAGCCTGACCGCCGTCGGCTGGGTCCGTGAAAACGTCGTGGATCGCCAGCACTCCTCCGGACGCAACATGCGGTGTCCACCCGAGATAGTCGAGCCGCGCGGGTTCGATGCCATGACCGCCGTCGATGAACAAGAACCCGATCTGCATTGTCCAGTAGCGAGCAACGCTCGGTGACTGTCCGACAACTGCGATCACGACGTTCTCGAGACCTGCGTCGTAGACGGTGTGCCGAAACCTCGGCAACGTGTCCATACGACCGATGTCGGGATCGACGAGGGAAATGTCATGCCACTCCCAGCCCTCTTGATTTTCCTCGGATCCACGATGGTGATCGACGGCGAAGAGCACGGTTCCCGCCTGACGTGCAGCGTCACCGAGCCATATCGTCGATCGGCCGCAGTAGGACCCGATCTCGACGAACGGAAGTCGAGGACATGCCTGTCCAGCAAGGAGAGCTGCTTCGTGCAATGCGTCACCCTCGACCTCGGGCATGAATCCGGTTGCAGCAAGGGCATGCCCCCGCATTTCAGGAGAGATGGTCATGAATTCTGGGACACCATGAACTCGGCGTCACGATTTGTTCCCCAGGTCACCACTGGTTCCCTTTTCACCATTTGTTCCAATGAATGATCGAGTTCGCCTCAGGGCGATTCGCCGGCTTGAAATCCGTTCCCTTGGTGAACGCCAACGGTGACAGACAGACCTGTTGCACCGAGTCGTGGGGGATGCCGAGGATCTCGGCGACTTGTTGCTCCATCATCAGGTGAACCGTCGTCCACGACGTTCCGAGTCCGCGTGCACGCGCAGCGAGCATGAAACTCCACATGGCCGGCAGGATGTTGCCCATCATCGAGGACACCATCATTCCCATTCCGGCGGCTGCCTCTGTTCGCATTCCCGTCGTGCACGCGATCACCAGGACAGGCGCATCACCCATGTGCTGTCCGAGATAATCCGCCGAATCAGCAGACCGCTGTTGTTGAGCGTTTGCCGACGAGTCGCCCTTGTCGATCGACCGGATGTAGACACCGTCCATCTGCTGGTACATCGAATAACACTGTCGATACACCTCACCGACAGCACGCCGCTTGTCCGCATCCGTGACGACCACGAACTGCATCGTCATGTTGTTCGACCCGGATGGCGACTGCATGGCGAGAGCAACACATTCCCGGATCAGTTCCTCGGGTACCTGTCGATCGAAGTCGAGCCGCTTGCGCACTGCTCGAGTCGTGGACAGCAATTCGTCAGAGGTGAGAGGCAAGATTGACATGGGAACGACCCTAGTCATCGGATTGACCGCCGACGGCAGAATCAGTGCTGTCAGGCATGGCCGCACGGGTGACGAGCCACCGGAGACGTCGTCGGCCCGCCCAGGGCGCCAGGAAGGGTCCTGTGCCATGATGGAGACGTGGGACAAGCCCTCGACGACCTCATCTCCCTCCTCGACCTCGAAGTCATCGAAGTCAACATCTTTCGGGGTCGATCACCCCAAGAAAATCGCCAACGTGTCTTCGGAGGACAAGTTGCCGGCCAAGCGTTGGTCGCGGCATCACGCACCGTGGACGATCGCGACCGGAGAGTCCATTCTCTCCATGCCTACTTCTTGCGGCCCGGTGATCCGACATCGCCGATTCTCTACGACGTCGACCGCATCCGTGACGGCAAGAGTTTCTCCACGCGACGCGTCGTTGCGATTCAGCACGGACAAGCAATCTTCAACCTTCAAGCGAGTTTCCACGCCCCCGAGGATGGTCTCGACTATCAAGCAACGATGCCAGAGGTGCGAGCTCCGGAGACCCTCCCAGATTTCAAAACTCGGATGGAGCCGCACAAACATCTTCTCGGAGACTGGTACGAGCGTCCCCGCCCCATCGACATCCGATACGTCGAGGGAGATCCGATGTCGCGTTCTCGCGAACCATCGTCCCAGCAACGAGTCTGGCTCCGCGCGGACGGCGATCTCCCCGACGACCCCGTGCTGCACGCCTGCATCGTGACCTATGCAAGTGACATGACGCTGTTGGACACGACTGTCCTGCCCCATGGTCTCAACTGGACGGATACAGGGCTGCAGATGGCGAGCCTCGACCATGCAATGTGGTTCCACCGACCATTTCGCGCCGACGACTGGCTGCTCTACGACCAGATCACTCCCACCACATCCAATGCCCGCGGATTGGCCACCGGTTCCATCTTCTCCGCGAATGGCGACCTCGTGATTACCGTGGTCCAAGAAGGACTCATCCGACGAGAACGCTCATGAATCCACGAACCACCCTCATCTGCGCTGTCGTCATCCTGACTGCGTCCGCATGCTCGACGAGCACTGAGTCAAGCGATTCGAGCTCGGCGAATACCGCTGACACGGTCGCCGAGACCGCCACCGAGACATCGTTCTCGGCAACAGTGGGCGAACCCGTTGCCGGATACCGGTCGATCGTCGATCTCGCAGTTCGCCGAACCGGCGATGCAGCGACGACATATGCCGTCGAGCAGAACGGCACGATCCGCCTCGTCGGGGAAGACGGACGTCCCGGCACGGAGGTCGCAGACTTGTCCTCGCTGACCGAAGAGGACGGCGAACAAGGCCTCCTCGGTCTCGCGTTCTCGCTCGATGGAAACACCGCCTACGTCAATTACACCGATCTCGACGGCAACACAACCGTCGACTCGATCAGCGTGAACGCCGACGGAACATTCGACCTTGCGTCCCGCGAGACGATCTACCAACTCGATCAGCCGTACCGCAATCACAACGGTGGAGACCTGATCCTGTCCCCCGATGGCCGCTACCTGTTCGTCTTCAATGGCGACGGGGGCTCGGCCGATGATCCCGATCGGTACGCTCTCGACTCCTCGTCGCAGCTCGGCAAGATCGTGCGAATCGATCTCGAAGAAAGAGGAGAAACTGCAGCCACGATCTGGGCTTCAGGTTTGCGCAACCCTTGGCGCGCCTACCTCGACCCGGAGACCGACGACTTGTGGATCGCTGATGTCGGCCAGAACGAGTGGGAAGAAATCAACGTGGTGCCATTCGAGGAATCCGAAGGTGTCAGTTTCGGATGGAGTGCCCTCGAAGGCACCGTGCCCTTCAACGACGATCAACTCGAAGCGCACCAGGCGTACACGGAGGTCTCGCCCATCCATACGTACTCGCACGAGAACGACGACTGTTCGATTTCCGGGGGCGCGGTGTACCGCGGGTCCTCGATTCCGTCGGTGGGAACGTGGTACGTCTTCAGTGACTTCTGCAGCGGTAACGTCCGCGCGTTGTGCGTCACAGAGGAGCGCAAGCCGTGTGGCGTCGTCAGCCTCGGGACAGTCCCGAGCTCGGTTGCAGTGCTTCCCGATGCGCAGGGTGAGCTGTGGGTCGTGTCACTCGCTGGACAACTCGTCCCGATCGTTCCGGCTACCTGATCGCCCAGTCAGGCAGTTCGCCCCAGGTTCGGGACGGCGGTCCGAGTCAACGCCCTGTGAAGCGCGCCGAGCGCTTTTCGAGAAAGGAGCGCACCCCTTCTCGATGGTCCTCGGTCGTGAACAGGAAACCGAGTGTCGACGACACCCACTCGCCCAGGCTGTGCCAATCGGGGTCGAGCGTTTCACGAAGACCCTGCTTCAACCTTCGTACCGCAAGTGGTGGGTTCGCTGCGATCCGCCGAGCAAGTTCCATTGCCGATGGCAAGAGGTCGTCATGAGGGACAACACGCGAGACGAGCCGTAGCGAAAGAGCCCGTTCAGCGTCGATGATCTCGCCGGTGAACAGCAATTCGGCAGCTGTCTCACGTCCGACGAGCTGAGCCAATCGCCCGATTCCCGGTGCATCGCTGACCAATCCGCGTTTAACGAAGAGTTCCCCGAACTTGGCTCGCTCACTCGCAACGCGGATGTCGGCCATCAATGCGAGTTCCATCCCCCACCCGACTGCAGCCCCGTTCACCGCCGCAATGATCGGCACATCACAATGAAGGAGCGCGTCGGCAGCTGGTGTGAGTCTCGGTCGGCGGTGTTCCGTGCCGACCGCGGGCGCACGGCCTTCCGCACCGCCTCCCATAACTTGTCGAACGTCGTCTCCGCTGCAGAATGCCGGATCGGATCCCGTGACGACGAGACACCGAATCGAACCGCCGTGCACCGCGCGAGCCGTCGATTCGATGGCGCCATACATCTCGTACGTCAGGGCATTTCGCTGTTCGGGTCTGTCGAGAGTCAAGACCCCGACATGGGCTCCGTCACCTTCTGAGTGCACCGTGTACCGAACATTTCCGCCAGCAAGTTCAGTCGACGTCTCCACCATTTCGCCCCCAAGCTCCACGTGCCCCACCGGATCGATACTGCGCCGGATCTGTCTCAGCGTCGCTGACCCATGAACATTCTCTTCAACTGGTCGTAGTTCTCGATGCAGTGACCTGCCCCGAGGACCACAGCCTCGAGAGGCATCTGCGACATCCGCACCGGGACCTGAGTCTCACGTTCGATTCTTTCGACCAAGCCACGCAACAGACCGCCTCCACCGACGAGATACATCCCACGTACCAAGAAATCCTGCGCCAATTCCGCCGGAGTGTTCGAAAGACATCGCACGATCGACTGAACGATCTGGGTGACGACATCGTCGATCGCGTAGCGAACCTCTTCGGGGGTCAAGACCACTGTTTTCGGGAGACCCATCATCAGGTCACGGCCGCTCACCTCAGCCTCAAATTCTCCCTCGGTCGCAGCTGCTGATCCGATAGCGACCTTGATCTCTTCTGCTGTTCGCTCACCGACGGCAATTCCATGCTCTCGTCGCATGTAGTTCTGAATCGCATTGTCGATGTCGAAACTTCCTACTCGAACAGCCTCGAGAGCAACAATTCCACCGAGACTGATGACAGCAGATTCGGTCGTTCCTCCACCGATGTCGATGACCATGTTTCCCACCGGCTCATCGATCGGAAGTTGGGCGCCGATTGCGGCGGCCATGGGCTGCTCGATGAGCTGTGCATCGGCAGCACCGGCACGGCGCGCAGCATCGGTCACCGCACGACGTTCGACCTCGGTGATCGCGGACGGCACGCAAATGACCACCTTTGGTCGCGTGAAACGGCTCACGCCGACTCGCTGCAACAGCAAGCGGATCATTCTCTCGGTGACATCGAAGTCGGTGATCGCGCCACCGCGCAGCGGACGAACGGCCACGATGTAGCCCGGTGTTCGCCCGATCATGTGCCAAGCCTCGTGCCCTGTTGCCAACACCTCGCCCGTCTTGCGGTTCAAGGCGATCACCGATGGCTCATTGAGCACGATGCCGCGGCCCTGCATGTAGACGAGCGTGTTGGCAGTCCCGAGGTCGATTGCGAGGTCACGAGCCATGTTCGTCCTCCTCGCTCACCGTTCCATCGTCACCATCGGATTGATCCTTGCTGTCGACACTGCGACGCTCCGTCAAGTGCTGGGGACGAATCACCGGTCGGCTCGCATCTGGTGACAGTGCACCCAGCTGGCGGCGGAACTCAGCGACGCTGTCATCGGCGACTCGAGCTCGACGGTTGATGAGGACTGCAATGAGCGCGAGTGCTCCCCCAACGACGGCAATCGTCAACACCAAGTTCACGAGTCGGAACTTTCGTTCGGCTGCGGGACTGCGGAGATCTGGTGCGCACCCAATCCCCAGTCGCTTCCGCCATCCCACGTCTCGTGCTTCCAGATCGGAACGGAACTCTTCAGCGCATCGATTGCATACCGAGCTGCTTCGAAGGCTTCAGGACGGTGAGGCGCCGAAACGACGACGAGAACCGAACTGCCCCCCAGGTCGATCCGCCCGATCCTGTGAACGAGCGCAATGCGACCGAGATTCGGCCACGTCGAGCGAGTCTGAGCCACGATCTCGCGCATTCGGCTGATCGCTTCGGGTGTGTACGCCTCGTAATCGAGGAACTCGACGCCGGAGCGGATGTCGGAGCCCTCGACCGAGTGGTTCCGGATCGTGCCGGAAAAGACCACGACAGCACCGCAATCCGGACGAACCGCCCAGTCGTAGAGTTTCCCGACCGACAGGGTCTCGGTTTCGATGGCAATCCATTCGTCATCGGTCAGGTACCGGTCGACGAGATTCTGGCGGGACTCGGACTGCTCCACGACACTGCGATCCACAACACGAGCGTATCGGTGCATGGCTGCCGGGCGGTTGAGAGGTCCGTGGGCGACCCGCGACCTTCTCAGCGGCGAACTTCACTACCGTTGGGCTTGTGAGTGGTCATTTCGACGAAGTCGACGGGTTCGACCCGGACGAACCGTCCCGGCGCCCAGGAGCTGATTCCCCAGCCCCATTGCCACCCCATGAACGCGTGTGGCGACATCCTTCGGAGATCGGCTTCGCATCGGTGGCGGCGATCGACTCCCGCCCGATCAACATCGGGCGCAATGGACGGACCCTGATCGGAGTCGTCACGATTGCCGGAGTCGTCCTCTGCGTCGCACTCGTTCTGGCGCTCCAGCCCGATTCGCTGCGATCGGATCCCCATGACGTCGTGGCGCTGGCCAACTCGCGTCTTCGTGTCGCATCGTTCGTCTACACGCGTCCCAATCCTGATCGAATTCCCACTCCGACAGTTGTCGACCCCGTGGTCCCGATCGACGTGCCCCATGTCGCGATCGGCTCACGTCTCATCGAAAAGTTCCGATTCGCGAGTGAAGCCGTCTCGTCGGTCACGCGACCGAGCGCGGTCCCTCAACCTTCGACGACGACCACGACGATTCCTGTCGTCACATCAGCGCGTGCGATGGGGATTCTCTCCGAAAGCGGTGAGCACCTTCTCACGACGATGGCTGCAGTCAGCGGAATCGAATCGATCGATGTGCGACTTCCGAGCGGGCAGATGGTTCGCAGCAGGATCCTTCACACACTTCCCGAATTGAACATTGCCGTCCTGTCGGTTTCCGACGAGTCGACAACGGGAGCTCGCGCAGACATCAAGGCAAGCGGACTCGGTACCAACGGCTCCGACTACTCGCCCGGTCAACCAGTCATGGTTCTCATCGAGGCTCCGCTCGAGTTCGTCATCGGCCAACCCCTGGACGATGTCGTCGTTGCCCTCGACACGTACGCCGCTTTCGATCTCGGTGCATCGAAAGTGCCCGAAGGAGCACCGCTTGTGAGCAAAGCGGGACATCTCATCGGATTGTGTACTCATTCAGCGGGGCGGCTCGGGTTCATTCCCGTGAATCTCGTGGAAACAGCGTTGGCAGACCTGCTCAACGACGATGCCGTCGACGCAACCACGACGTCATTGATGCAATAGCGAAGAACGAGCCGAGCGCGGCAGCGCCGAGCGCGAGCTCCTGCTTTCGCTTCGGGGTCATCATCGTCCACCACTTGGCGTCGGTTCCTTCGACGAAGGCTTGTTCGTTCGTCACCGACGGATTCCAACCCTCGGTCCGCAATCGATCGTTGGACACGAGCCACGGCGATCGGACGTACGGCCGAAGACCCGGCGGGATGGGCCCGCGCTGGAATCGCCATTGAAGATCGGCGACGACCTCAGCGATCCGTCCTGGCAGGCGCACTTTCGGAACCATTCCGGACAGCGAGCGGACACGGGAGCCGGGAACATGACCGTCCGGTGCAACGTTGTAGATCCCATCGAGCCGACGACTCACCGCCAACACGACCGCATCGGCGAGGTCATCGAGGTGGACGAATTGTGCCGGAACGTCCTCTTCACCCATTCGTCCACCCAGACCCGCGGCCAGCGCGCGTACGAGGCCCGACGTTCCGTCCTGAGCCATGGCAGGAACGGGACGAAGTACGGTCACCGAACGATCGGAATGTCGACTGCGCCAGTCATCGACCAACTGTTCGACAGTTGCCAACTGTCGGGCGAAGGCGAATCCGAAATCGGGACGAAGGGCTGCCTCCTCCGTCAGTGGGACCGGGTTGTTCGGCCATGCTCCGTACACGAGCGCTGACGACAACAAGACGATGTGCTGGGTCGAGTGCTCGCTTGCAAGTGCCAGCAGCTCCGGAGTTCCCGCAACTGCGCCCGCGGCTCGAGCAACGAGCGCATCATGATCGCCCGGCGACAGATGAACGATCACATCGATCTCATTGGCTCCCGAATCGACCGCAACCAGATCACCTACCAAGAAACGGGTGCCATCATCGCTCAATCGTTCGATCACTCGACGTCCGAGCGGCAGCGTCGAGCCAGTGATTGCAACCCGAACAGGCCGAGCGGCAATCGATTTCCTCGATGTAACCGCTACACGATCTCCGAGTGCGCCCGAAGTGGAAGCCGTTATCACCACAGGTTCACGATACAGGTGTTCGCGAATCAGGTGTACCCGAGTCAGGTGTTCACAAGACAGGTGTTCACGAAATTGGCACCTCATCGAACTCGTTTAGGTTCGATCTTCCGGCAATAGATTGATCCCGTGAACGACCCGAACAACGACCCGTTCGACGACGAGTCGAGTGGTCGGCCACAGGATCCTTTCGGGTCGATGTTCGGCGGAATGTTCGGATCGATGTTCGGCGACATGTTCAAAGCATTCGGACAGGGTCCCATCCACTGGGACACGGCTCGCCAGATTGCAGCCTCCACGGCAACAGCTGGCAAACCCGAGGCAAATGTCGACCCTCTGGCACGTATCGAACTGTCGAACATGAGTCGGATCGTGATTCCCCATCTTCATGAAGTCACCGGTTTCGGCGACCTCGCACAGATGGCCACGTGGGAGCCGATGCCGGTCACCGTGGGGACATGGGCGAACCGCACGCTCGAGGATTACAAACCTCTCTTCATCGATCTCGCCACAGCTCTCCAACCCGGGGACGCAGCGACCTTCGGTTCGGATTTTGATTCCGGCGAGCCCGAATCCTCCGATCCGTTCGGTTCGCTGTTCGCCAACATCACAGGAATGATCGCTCCGATGACGATGGGAATGACCATCGGGTCGATGGTGGGACTTCTCGCCCGCCGATCACTCGGGCAGTACGACCTGCCCCTTCCTCGACCTGCCGGTCGAGAATTCATGATCGTCCCCCATTCGATCGATGCCTTCGCTGAGGAATGGAACCTCGAGATTCGTGAAGTCCGAATGTGGACGGTGATCCGAGAGCTCGTCATCCATCAGCTCTTCGACGTCGAATCCATCCGTTCAGCGGTTCTCGACCTCGTCCGCAGGTTCATCGGAGCTTTTCGGCCGGACCCCCGAGCGATCACGGACAAACTGTCCTCGATCGAAGTCTCGGACCCAGCCGACGTCATGCAGTCGCTTCAACGAATTCTCGGGGACCCCGAACTGCTCCTCGGGGCGGTGCGCTCACCCGAACAGGATTCGATCCAACCTGAATTGGATTCGCTCCTCGGACTCGTCCTCGGATGGTCGGACTTCATGACCGATCAAGTGAGCACACGAATCCTCGGCAATACCACACGTATCGCCGAGGCGGTTCGACGTCGACGAATCGAAAGCGGTGACGAGACTGCATTTGTCGAGAGGCTTCTCGGCCTCCACCTCAATCGTCGCCAGGTCGAACGAGGACGACAATTCGTCACCGGCGTCGTCGAGCGGGCAGGTACCGAGGGACTGCGTCCCCTCTACCACGACCGCTCGTCGTTGCCCACTCCATCCGAGCTCGATGCACCGGGCTTGTGGCTGGCACGTCTCGAGATCACCGGCGGCGCTTGAGTCTGTCTCGAACTTGGTGTCGTAGCGGCAGTGGATCGAAACCTTGCGCCATCTGACGTAGTCCGACCCAGTACACGCCGGCTCCAGCGAATCCGATTCCGGCAATGATTGCAAAACCAATTGCACCGGGAAGCTCGAGGAGAACGGGAACGATGCCGGCTGCAACCCACATCAACTGGAAACGTGTGTAGTAGTTCGCCAGTGCGCGGCCTCGGTT
>JBJTGN010000428.1:0-4592 GCA_046093905.1 Actinomycetota bacterium | reverse complement strand
GGCCGGTACCACCGAGCACTCGGCTCGCCAGTGCCCCAATTGCGAGCCTCGATGGCCATCAGCACCAGGGCCAAAGGTGACGACTCGGCCAACGCCTTCTCCCTGGCTCGCATGCTGGTCCCGACGGTCGAGATGTCCGTCGCCGACCGGTTCCGGGCGATTCACGAGATCACGACCGAGGTTGCATCGGGGTCTTCGGCCCATGCATTGAACGCCATTGCTGCAGTTGCCGGCTCACTACCGACGGGAATCACCACCCGCCTGGCACGACTTCAATCCCAAACAGTGGATTTCGCAACCTCGAATGTCAAGGGGACCCCTCAACCTGTCTACGTGGCGGGTTCGGAGATCGTGAGCAACTTTCCTGTCGGTCCACTCGGCGGAGTCGCCTTCAACCTGACATTGCTTTCGCATGTCGGCAGCCTCGACATGGGACTCAACATGGACACTCGAGCGATCGCCGAGCCGTCCCTTCTCACCGAGAGTCTCGAAGCCTCACTCGCCGACGTCCTCGCCGTCGCTCGCTGACCGGCGTCACATCGGGAATCGAAACTCGACAGTCGAACTGCGACGCGCTTCAGTCGGCGGCTTTGCCCGCAGAACTGAGCAGGTTGCGAACGTCGAGGAGCAAGTCACTGACCTCGGCTGACGAGACGAGTTCACGTTTGACCATCTGCGACAGCGCCTGGTCGATGACGGCAACAGCTTCGGCAATGATCCGCACATGTGGTGCATCGACACTCGGGATATCGAGGTCTGCTGTTCCGTCGATCATCGGCGCGTTCGTCATGTGTACTCCTTCACGGTCTGCCCCGACCGCTCTCGCTGCTCCCGACCAGGTCAGGCGCTTCCCCCAGCGTAACCGCCAGATGCAGGTCAGATCGGTCGCGCCTTGCGTCGTTCGACACGCATTCCACCGTACGATCTGCTGATGGATTTTCAAGGGGCTGGAGTCGTCGTCACCGGAGCTGCAGGAGGAATTGGCGCTGCGCTCGCTCGTCGCTTTCACGCCCTCGGAGCTCGGGTCGTCCTTTCCGATCTTCCGGGGGACCGTTTGACGACGGTTGCTGCAGAACTCGAAGGTCGGCGCCCAGCATCTGCGTGGGCCGTCCCGAGTGACGTTTCCACCGAAGAGGGCAATCGTGCGCTCGTGAACACTGCCTCCGAGGTGCTCGTGTCCGGGATCGATCTCTTCTTTGCCAACGCAGGCGTCGGGACGGGGACCATCCTCGAATCCACGAGCGAGGCGGAGTGGAACACTGCGTTCGATGTCAACGTTCATGCTCATCGTTGGGCCGCGAAACATCTGATTCCGACGTGGCTCGAACAAGGCCGCGGATACTTCTGTTCCACTGCTTCCGCGGCCGGACTCCTCAGCCAGATCGGCTCGATGCCCTATTCGGTGAGCAAGGCTGCCGCAGTCGCCTTCGCTGAGTCACTGCAGATCACCTATGGCGATCGGGGAATCCGCGTCAGTTGCCTCTGTCCTCAGGGGGTCAACACCGACATGTTGCGACAGGGAGACGTCCCCGGTGTGGGAACGGCGAGCAGTATCGTGCGCGCCGCTGGCGATGTCCTCGAACCCGAGGATGTTGCAGAGTTCACCGCTCGGGCGATCGAGGCAGAAACTTTCTTGATCCTCCCCCACCCTCAGGTCGCCGATTTCGTCCAGCGCAAAGCTGCCGACCGCGATCGTTGGCTCGTAGGAATGCGCAAACTCCAGGCTCGAGTCCTCGGCTCCTAGACCGCGCAGAGAGGCTCGGGGCGAGATCGAGATCCCCCAGAGATTACGGTGAGGCACATGGGAGTACGCCTCGAACCATCCGACGAATACATGCACGAACTCGGTCCTGAGTCGAATTTCAACGAGAGCATGTACATCAACTGTTTCGATCCGCTCAACAAAGTGGGTGGGTGGTTCCGCATGGGGAACAGGGCGAACGAGGGCTACGCCGAAATGACGGTGTGCATCTATCTCCCGGACGGGTCGGTTGCATTCATGTTCAAGCGACCCACGATCGAGAACAACGACAAACTCGATGCAGGCGGTCTCACGTGGACGATGGTGAAGCCTTTCGAGGAACTGAAAGTCGACTTCGTCGGCAAGACAGTGGTGTTGGCCGAGCCCGAGCAGATGGTCGATCCCAAAGAGGCATTCACCAACAATCCGTACGCCGAGTGCGAAGTACACCTCACGTTCTCGGGTCAGGGGCGAAACAGCATGTTTGGCGGTGAACCCGACACTCCCCATGAGGCGCCTGGCGAAGAATTCGCCAAGGGTCATTACGAGCAACTGGTCCAAGCGCGCGGAAGTATCCGCGTCGGAGATCAGGAGTGGGAGATCGACGGATTCGGTCTGCGGGACCATTCATGGGGGCCGCGCTATTGGCAAGCCCCCTGGTACTACCGATGGCTGACTGCGAATTTCGATGAGAATCTCGGGTTCATGCTTTCTCGTGTCGCGAAGAAGGATGGCCCCGGATCACGCGGTGGATTCGTCTGGGAGAACGGCGAGATCCACCTCTGCGACCACGCAGAGGTCTCGACTCAGTTCCGCGGCGACGACACGTACCACGATCGAATCGAAGCGGTTCTGAAGTCGAGTCGCAGCAACAGGGAGTGGCGCTTCACTGGGGAAGTCATGAGCCTCATTCCCCTGCGAAATCGACGACAGACTCCTGAGGGAGACTGGTTGACGACTCGCATCAGTGAAGGCATGACTCGCTGGGAGATGCAGTCCGAGGAGCACCGCGGCAAGGTGGGATACGGCCTCTCGGAGTACCTCGATCAGATCATCGACGGATCCCCCGTCGGCACAGCCGAATGATTCGAAGAACTCAGTCGTTTTCGGATTCGAGACCGTCACCTGAGAAGTCGGATGACTCCATCGAGTAGTGGACGAGGGTCTTCACCAACTGCTTCTGCGTAGACCTTCACTTTGGGCTCGGTCCCGCTCGGTCGCACCTGGATTCGAACAGGATCCTGTCCACTCCCCTCGATCAGGAGTCTCACGAGTGACGCTTCGGGATAGGAGACCACATCGATGACGCGACGGCCCTCGATTGTCTCGGGCGGGAACTTCCTCAACTCTTCGACCATCGTCGAACCCACAGAGGGGTGAACCCGAATACTCGACTCGGCCGTCATGTGGCGGCCAAATCGCTCAGCAATGGCATCGAGTCGATCTTCGATCGTCTCACCATTCTGCGCAGCCAGACCTGCGATCTCTGCCATCACTACCGCCGCGGTGATGCCGTCCTTGTCCAGCGGCTCAGATGTCACGAGGAATCCGAGAGCCTGTTCGTACGCGAAGACGAGCCGACACCGAGGATGGCGCTCGACTGCAGAGGCCATCCACTTGAAGCCCGTGAAGGTCTCTTCGAATTCCACTCCGTGAGCGAGAGCCATCTTGCCGAGGAGCGACGACGACACGAGTGTGGTCAGAACCAATCGGTCGGCGCCTCGCGTATTCGCAAGAATGTGGTCGGCCATCAACCAGCCGATCTCGTCTCCCGACAAACGTCTCCATTCACCCGACTCGGTCGGAATGGCGACGCCGAGTCTGTCGGCATCGGGGTCGTTGGCAAGTGCCATCGATGCTCCGGATCTACGCGCCAGATCGATCACCAGATCCATCGCACCCTGCTCTTCGGGATTGGGGAAGGCAACCGTGGAGAAATTCGGGTCTGGACGATGCTGAACATCGACGATCGACGGTTTCAGGAATCCCGAATTCTCGAGCGCGCGAACCGCCACGTCACCTCCCACTCCGTGGAGTGCCGTGTATGCAAGGGGAACTCCGGCCACCTCGGGTCGCAAACGGACCGACGGCACCCACGCCAGATACGCCTCGACCGCTCCGTGATCGAGGCGAGTGACGAGAGGCGAATCAACTGAAGCCAGAGCAACGCTCAACGGGTCGACGGCGCGGATCTTGTTCGCGATCATCTCGTCGATCGGTGACACGATCTGCGCTCCATTGGCGCGATAGACCTTGTAGCCGTTGTCGCCAGCCGGATTGTGACTGGCCGTCACCATCACCGCTCCCGCGACATTGTGTCGAGTCACATTCCACGCGAGGACGGGCGTCGGCACGGGCGCCTCGAAGAGGCGGACCCGCATCCCGCGGGCGGCTGCGACACGGGCGGTGTCCTCGGCGAATTCTCGACTCTTGTGACGAGCATCGAAACCGACGAGAATCCCGCGATCTGCAGCCTCGGGATCCTGCTCGAGGAGATGGTCCACGAGACCGGCAGCTGCCTGACGAACCACGAGGCGATTCATTCGCAGTGGACCCGGTCCGATCGGCGCCCGCAATCCAGCCGTGCCGAATGTCAGTGCTCCAGCGAACAGCTCCTCGACATCGGCAGGATTGCGCGTGAGCAGGTCGTTCAACTCGGTGCGAATGTCCTCATCTGGCTCCGCTTCGAGCCATGCATGAGCAATTCCGAGGAAATCCTGCCCCTGAGGTTCCGCCATGTCGTCAGTCTGACAGCGAGGCGATCAAGGTGTGCAACTCGATCAGCGGCCTCGGTCCCACATGGGAAATCACTTCTCCAGCAGCCAGTGAACCGAGGCGTCCACACTCCCGC
>JBJTGN010000427.1:0-3241 GCA_046093905.1 Actinomycetota bacterium | reverse complement strand
GCCCTCCAGGTCGTAGACGAGGCGCTCCCCCAACTCGCTGCGCGCCACATACTGCGGTGAGACCCGCACCGAGAGATCGGCATTGAGCCCGAGCGCACCCAAGTCGAACAGAACATGGTGTAGTGAGCACAGCGCCAGACCATTGTCCGCGTCGTCGGGGCCGCCCTGCGAATGCCAGAAAACATGGGCGGCATCGAGCCCGGCGGGGTCGCGGCCCAGCGCTCCGTCGTAGCCGCACATGGCACACCGGTTACGCCAGCCGTGCAGCACCTCACTGCGGAACCCCGGTCGGCGCCGCGGGCGGGAAAGCCTGCGAGGGCGCCAGGCCTCCTCCTCTGCGGCTTCGATGTCCAGACCGACGTCGGCGCAGATGGGCTCCAGGTAGGTCGGTGTGAAGTTTAAGTCGATCAGCAAGCGGGCGGAGTCGGCGATCAGAGAGGGGTCCTTGCGCAGTAGGTCTTCAACCTCGGGTCGCAACCGGCCGCTGGCGTGGGCTCTGCATAGCCAAGCCCTCGTGTCCTTCAGCGGCGCGCCGTCATCGCCGCTGATCTCCCAAAGCTCGGATTCCAGATGCACAAACGGCATCGCGGCCCGGTGCTTCTGCTTGGACGGCGGCCCGAAGTCGTCCAACAGTCGGCTGACGGGCTTCTCGGCTTCCTCGTAGGTGCAGGCGGAGGTGCCGTATTGCTGCATCCGCCCGAGCAGCCAGAGCAGGAGAAGCGGCTTGTGCGGGTAGCGTTCGCCGCCGCCGCGCGACGCCATACGCAACGACGCCAGCTTCTCCAGGAACTGCTCTCGCTGCACGCCACGAGTTTGCCAAGAAGTGAGAGGCGGCGCCAAGAATCTCATGCTTCAATGCCCGGTCACCGGCGTATAAAACTAGGTAACCCAAATAAAACTAAGTAGCCCAAAACTGCAATCCCAGGAGACACGGACGTGGCCCTTCAGGACGAGACTCTTGGATACCTGGCTGCAACAATCCACAGCAGGGCTGAAGTGTTGGCGCGCCCATCCCCAGTCCCGGTACAACCTGGCGTGTACGGCTGGTGGTTCCGTGAACTACCAGCCGAGATCGAGACCCGCGAGTGTGCTTCTCGCGATGGTCTGACCCTGCTGTACGCCGGCATCAGCCCAAAAGAACCGCCGAAGAACGGGCGGGCACCCAGCCGGCAGTCACTCCGGTCAAGAATCCAGACGCATTACACCGGCAACGCTGAGGGATCGACGCTACGGCGCAGTCTTGGATGCCTCTTGGCAACAAGACTCGGTATCGAGTTGCGCCGATATGGCTCAGGTACACGTCTCCATTTCGGTTTCGGCGAGCGCGCACTTTCGAGCTGGATGGACCGCAATGCCTTTGTCTCGTGGCTCGCCATGCCACAGCCCTGGCTATTCGAACATGGGACCCTGGGAACATTGGATCTCCCACTGAACTTGGATAGCAACGAACACAATGCTTTTCACCCAATTCTGACCGCGGCTCGGGCTGAGGCGGCCCAGCGAGCGCGGTCCTTGCCGGCGCTCCCGAATCCTGGCTCCGGCGGTGCGGGGATAGATTAGGGCCGGAGCTCATACAGATCAAGGAAATCTCAGAACGTGCCGTTCGACGTCATTTCGTTGTCAGGTCATCCTGCGTCCAATTGAGCGCAATTCCGCCCTTGCCCATTCCAGACGTGAACCGTAATTTCTGAACTCGGATTTGAGAATCACTAGCTGAGTCCGCTCTAGTGATCTCATGACCTGGTTCAGCACCTGGTTAAGGTCGTGATGCGATATCGCTCCCGGACGCGCTCTACACAGCTCACGAAGAGCATCCCGCGCCGCCTTGACCGCCGTTGCAGCCGCCAACTCCGACTCTCCCGAACTAATTACGACCGGATGGTCGGCAAAATCATCTACCGAGCCATCTATGCGCACAAATGGGGTCTGCTTTACATCGGCGCCGGCCGAAGTGCCGCCGCCACGGACACCAAATCTTCCTTCTCGGATCTTCTTCAGCAGACCTGCGATGTTCTCGCGTTGATGTTCCGAGCGCTTCTCCAGGTCATGCACCCGATTCTTTAGGTTTGCGATCTCCGATTGAGCAAACTGTAACTCGCCCGACCGAAGCCGGAGATCCGACTGTAGCGCCTTAGCCCTCGCTCTCCACCAGTCGGCATGGTATTCAGGCAACCGAGCCTGACATGACTTACACACCTGCCTGGGACGTGGTATGTCACCGAGGGTCACCGGGTCTTCGAAACCATGGCCGCATAGAGCTTCATCGTTTCGATCGGTCAAGTAGTCCCAGTGGTGCGCAGCAGCCATTCCCTTGTCGCGCACATAAAAATAGGGTGGCTCATCAGCTCCTTCTGGCGGCGGATTCATCGCGTCCCCCAACTTGACCTCACAGCGCCTTCAGCGACTTCGGGAGCGGCGTGGCGTGAACAACCGCGAGTTCGCGGTTTGCTCGCGTCAGCGCGGTATACAAAGTGCCCAGTCGGCCATAGCGTGTTGGGAACGCGGCGGGTTCGACGACGACTACCGCATCGAACTCCAAACCCCTGGCTGCGTCAGGTACAAGAATGTTCACCGCCCGATCGCCCTTGGTCCAAATACTTCGGTTCCGTCCATCGTTGACCCATCCAACGATGCGCAGTGAGTTGGTGACCACACTAGGCGTCTGGCAGATCGCAGCAACTGTGCCGCTTGGGTATGCATCCAGTAAACGCTCAAGTTCATCGAGTGCTCGATCACCGAGATCACGCTCCCTCACCTTCCGGATGGTCGGTAGGGGTCCACTCTCTTGAAAAGCAAAGACAGGGCGTTGATCTCGAGGGAGGAGCTGGTTCGCATATTCCAAGATCGGACGTGTCGACCGATATCCCCGCTGCATCTTGCGAATAGGGGTCTCCCGCTCGATCGCAATCACCTCCAGCACTTCGGCCCAAGTGGCAAGCGTATGGTCCGATCGGCGCTGATTTAGATCCCCGAGAATTGTCCAAGCGTCGGCCTCGTTGATCTCATCAAGCAGCAGCCACTCTAGCGGCGTCACGTCCTGGGCCTCATCGACAATGACGTGCTCGACAAACCTCAGACTGTCCGGCTTCTGAATCTCCCAGTGGATGAATGCGATCAGAGGGGCCAAGGCACGCGACTGTATGGCTGCCGGGTAGGGAGGCAACCCACGAAGGTAGGGCGCCCACTCCGGGTGTCTAGCAGTGATGGAGGTGCTTGTGCGTAGATCTTCATAGGCTTGGAT
>JBJTGN010000426.1:0-14175 GCA_046093905.1 Actinomycetota bacterium | reverse complement strand
TCACTCAGATCTGTCCGATGCGGTGCGATCCCAGATCCTGACGGATCTCGATCAGGACATCACCGAACTACGCGATCTTGTCGAAGAAATTGTCACGCTTGCTGCTCAGGTCGACCCGGCGTCGATCGAGTCCGAACCGATCGAGACGGTTGGGCTCGGAGATCTCGTTGTCGGTGTTGTCGAGCGAGTTCGTCGTCGGACAGGTCGCGACATCGAGGTCGACATCGACGATTCGATGGTCTCGGTGAGGCCGATGGCCATCGAACGAGCAATTTCCAACCTTCTCGACAATGCAGTGAAATTCGATTCGACAAAGGGGTTGATCGAAGTCGAAGTCGACGCCGGAACTGTGACCGTGCGCGACCGCGGCCCGGGAATCCCTGAATCGGATCTCGAGGCGGTCTTCGCGCGTTTTCATCGATCGCCGGAAGCCAGGTCGCAGCCGGGGTCGGGACTCGGATTGTCGATCGTCGCCGATGCAGCCCTGGCTCACGGTGGAGGACATTTTGCACGTCGGCGTGACGGCGGTGGAGCCGAGGTCGGATTCTGGATTCCTCTTGCCACTCGGTGATTCTCACTCGACTCTCACCCGTAACTGACTCGGCTCTCACTTGTCCTTGGCAGATTGAGAGTCGAGAGCGAAGGGCCGAACAATCCCAACGCTGTCGACCACGAAACGACATCGAAGCTTGAGCGGAGATCAACGACATCGAAGCTTTAGCGGAGATCAATAGAAGGGACACAGCATGAACACCAACATCAACTCTTTCGAAGGGTCCGGAGAAGACTCCGAGGTCCGAGGATCGAAGCGCACATCTCGGCGAGTCGGCGCAGGAATTGCGGCCGGTCTCGTCGCCGCAATCGGGCTCGGACTCGCAATTCAGTCCCCGATCAGCGCTGCGCAAGTGAGCGATTCGCCAAGTGGAGCCCAGCTTCCTTGGGGAGACTCCGATGACGTCGATGGCTCGATTGACGGCTCGACCGACGACATGTCACTGCGACGCGATCCGATGCACAACGGGAATCGTCACGAGGATCCCAATGGGCGTCCTGGCGGACATCGAGACGGTCACCGAGACGGTCAGCGCGGCGGTCTGCGCGATGGCGGCGCTCGAGACGGAGAAAGAATGGGCGGTCCGCGTGAACTGCTCGCTTTGGCCGCCAAGACTTTGGGGATCACTCCTGAAGAACTCATGACCGAGTTGAAGGCTGGCAAGTCGGTTGCCGATGTGGCATCCGAGCGAGACGTGCCCGTTCAAGATGTCATCGACGCACTCGTCGATGAAGTTGTCAGCAATGCAACCGAAAGAATCACTGAACTCGTGAATCGCAAGCCCCAGACGCCGGGGAGTGACACACCCGAATCCTAGGATGAGTCCGGTATGAGTCGAGACGAACGTGACGACAACGAAGGTCTCGACCCGGCACCATTTGCGGCACGTGCACGATCGGCCCCGGTGAACGACGGCTTCTCTCTGGAAGGTTTGAACCCCATCCAGAGGGAGGCCGTCGAACACGTGGAGGGTCCTTTGCTGGTCGTAGCCGGGGCCGGCAGTGGCAAGACACGAGTTCTGACCCACAGGATCGCCCATCTGATTCTTCGCCATGGAGTTCACCCGATGAACATCCTGGCGATCACCTTCACCAACAAGGCTGCGGGCGAGATGAAGCACCGTGTCGAAGCGCTCATCGGTCCAGTGGCTCGATCCATGTGGGTGTCCACATTCCACAGTGCCTGCGTTCGCATTCTGAGATCTCATGCCGAAGCCATCGGCTACCCGAAAACCTTCAGCATCTACGACCAAGCCGATGCTCAGCGTCTCACGGGCTATGTGATCAGGGATCTCGGTTTCGACAACAAGCGTTTCACTCCTCGTGCGGTGCACGCTGCGATCTCGAACTGGAAGAACGAACTGATCACGCCCGACATGGCGGCGGAGCAGGCTTCACACATTTTCGAACGCAAGCACGCAGAGATCTACCGCGAATACCAGGATCGTCTGCGGCGAGCGGGTGCCATGGACTTCGACGATCTTCTCGTGAACGTGGTGCGGCTCTTCCGGTTGAACCCTGGAATTCTCGGGTCGTATCAGGACCGGTTCCAGTACATCTTGGTCGACGAGTATCAGGACACGAACGTTGCTCAGAACGAGATCGTGCTGATGCTCGGAGCGCGTCACAAGAACGTGTGTGTGGTCGGTGACACCGACCAGTCGATCTACGCATTCCGTGGCGCAGACTTGCGCAACATCCATCAGTTCGAAGATGCGTTCGACGAGGTCACCGTGGTCGTACTCGAACAGAACTACCGCAGCACGCAGACGATTCTCGATGCTGCCAACGCAGTGATCTCACGGAACTTCGCGCGCAAGCCCAAGGAATTGTGGACGGACTCGGGTCCAGGAGACAAGATCGTCCGTTATCACGCGCAAGACGAAGGTGATGAGGCCACATTCGTCTCGAGGACTCTCGAATCGCTGCATCGCGCGGGTCGACCTTGGTCCGAGATGGCAGTGTTCTATCGAACCAATCCGCAGAGCCGCATTCTCGAAGAAGTCCTCATTCGCTTCGGAGTTCCGTACAAGGTGGTCGGCGGTACGCGCTTCTACGATCGCCGTGAGATCAAAGATGCCGTTGCCTACCTTCGGGCAGTCATCAACCCTGCCGATGAAGTCAGTATCAAGCGAATCCTCAACACGCCCAAGAGAGGAGTAGGAGACACGAGTGTCGCCAAACTCGACCTCTTCGCCAAGGAGGAGGGGATCAGCTTCTTCGAGGCGTTGAGAAAGGCATCGCTTGCCGGCGTCTCCGGTCCGGCACGTCGAGGAATCGAATCTCTGATCAGCGCTGTGGACGAGATCGCCACTCGAGAGGTGCAGACACCCGAAGCACTTCTGAATGCAATTCTCGAGAAGTCCGGGTACTTGGCGGATCTCGAAGCTGAACATTCGATCGAGGCCGACGGCCGTCGCGAAAACATCGAGGCTCTTTTGGCCTCGGCTCGTGAATTCGCGCGCATCGACGAATTCTTGGAACAAGTGTCGTTGTACACGGACACGGACGAACTCGGCGAAGACGACAAGGTCGTGCTGATGACACTGCATGCCGCCAAGGGTCTCGAATTCCCGGTTGTTTTCATCATCGGTGTCGAAGAAGGGCTCTTCCCCCATGCGCGGGCATTCACCGACGCGTCAGAGCTCGAAGAGGAGCGCCGCCTCGCGTATGTGGGAATCACCCGAGCGCAGGAGAAGTTGTTCGTCTCCCATGCGTGGTCGCGAAGCCAATTCGGTGCGACTCAGTACAACCCACCTTCGAGATTCCTCGATGAGATACCCGAGGAACTCGTCGAACAAGAAGGCGATGTCCGAACCCGCACGACATCACAGCGACGTCGAGCCGATGAGGGTCGCCGCTCTTTTGGATCTTTTGATCCAGATGACGAATTTCGCGAGCGGCAAGTGGACGCAGCGATGTCTGCAGGGCGTTCGTCGACCCGACCAAAGCCTTCGCAAGCCCATGAGCTCGGCTTGAGAATCGGCGACAGTGTCGAACACGCAGTGTTCGGCGAAGGCGTCATCATCGACATCAGCGGATCCGGAGACGACGTCGAAGCAGTTGTGAATTTCCGCGAGCGGGGTCGAAAGCACCTGATCCTTGCTTGGGCACCCCTCAAGAAGATCTGAAGACGCCGACATCTGTTCGTTCGGTGATGGGCAGCCGAAGTACCGCACGAGACGTGTCCGAGTGCCAGACTTGGGACATGAAAGCGTCCCTATTGGTTGAAAGTTTGACTGGAAACACTTGGAAAGCTGCCGAGCGCATTGCCGCCAATCTCGAGCACGAGAACTGGGACATCCTCGGCTTGAACTCTCTGCGGCGTCCTGATCACCGTGTGTTGCAGGCGAGCGACGTCGTTCTGATCGGGACCTGGGTGCATGGGGCATTCGTGTTCGCTCAGGCGCCGTGGGGCGACGCAGCGATCCGGAGCCTGCCATCGCTGGCTGGCAAGAAGGTCGCGAACTTCTGCACCTTTGCTCTCAATCCAGGACGCACACTCGACTTCATGGCGTCATCTGCGTGAACTATCGGAGCCGTTGTGATCGGCGGTCTTGCTCTCCATCGATCGAAGTTGGAGCAGCACACCGAAGAGTTTGCGGCACGTCTCACCGACGCTCTTGCCTCGACTCGCTGAACCACTGACTCACTGGCTGACTGGCTGACTGGCTGACTGGCTGACGCGGTCAGACCGGAGCGTCGACGGCGCGCTGAGCGCCTGCAACAGGCAGGTTGTCCCACATGTCGGCGAGAAGTTCCGAACGCATGGACTCACGCGATGGATCGTCCCAGAGGTTGATCTCTTGCAGCGGATCGTTGGCGAGATCGTACAGTTCGCCTTCGGAACCATCGTGAACCGTTCCAGGAAGGCACGCTGTGGCGATCCAGCCGTCGCGACAGATCGTTCGCATGCGGACGATCTTGCCGAAGAGAACACTGTCCCATTCCGTGAGGACTCGTTCGTGGCCGAGCTCGGACGACTCGCTGTCCGAGACCGGCAGACGCTCAGCCTCAGTGTATGCCGGTCGGTCGAGGCCGGCGATGTGGCTGAATGTCGCAGCGAGTGAGACGTGTCCGACGGGTGCGTCGATCTGTGCGGGTGCTACGCCCGCACTCGGCGCGGGTCTCCAGATCAAAGGGACTCGCATCAACGAGTCGACGTGATACGGGCCTTTGAACAACAGCCCGTAATCGCCTTGGAGTTCGCCGTGGTCGGTGGAATAGATGACATCGGTATCGGCACCCCATCCGCGAGATTCGACGTGCTTCAACAGTCTGCCGACGCCCTCGTCGATGAGTTCGTTCTCGATGTGGGTGAGGGCATTGACCTCACGAATCTGATCTGGTGTGAGAGTGCTCGGCACCCAACGCGCCGGAGCCTCGTAGTTGGACACGAACTTGCCGTCGTACCACATGCGCCAATGTCGTGGTTTGTGATCGAGGACTTCTTCTCGAGCACTCCGATCCGCGTGGTACGCGTCGGGAAGATCGAGGTCGCGCCAGTCGACTCGATGTCGTTCCGATGCCGGCGGATCCCACGGATGGTGCGGATCGGGGAAGCTGACCCAGCAGAACCAGTCCGCGTCCGGTGAGAGCGAGTCGAGCCACGCGATTGCTTGATCGACGACCCAGTCGGTGTGGTACCACTCGCGCGGGATGGGGTTGTCGTGCGCTTGTGGAGCTCGGGTGTCCCCGCCACCCTCAGCGCTGACCTGGAGTTCCATGTCGAGAACGCGGTAGTACATCGCAGCGGCCTCTGGATGATTGCGTAGAAGCCATTGGGCGTAATGAAAAGGTCCTGTCGCGCCATGGCTCGCGCTTTCCATGTGATCGAAGCCGCGATGCAGCCGGCCATCGTGGATGTGGTTGAACTCGCCGTGGCTGCCGAGCTGATTTTCTGTGAATCGCAGGAACGGATCGAGAAACGGCTCGAAGTGAGCCTTGCCGATCAGTGCCGTCGTGTAACCCGCATCTTTGAGAGTGGCTGCGACACTCGGAGCCTCGACCGGGAGTGGAACGCCGTTCATCCAGACGCCGTGTGTTGCGACATGTTGACCCGTGATCATGGTCGAACGGGACGGCATGCAGACCACGCTCTGGGGGTGCGCGCGTCGATAGTTGATTCCCTCAGCTGCAAGTCGGTCGATGTTCGGCGTGCGCGCCACACGGCCTCCATTGCAGCCGAGAGCGTCGTAGCGCTGTTGGTCGGTTGTGATGTAGAGGATCTTTCGTCCCATCACTGTGCTCCTGTTCGTCGACTGCCCGCGTTGTCAGCGGTGAATGCATCCTTCAGATTCTGTAGTCCTTCTCCAGCTGCTCCAGCGATGACGAGCGCCATGACTTCAGGATCGAGATCGGTCGAATAGACGACGAGGCAGCGGCTGTCGCCATCGGCGATGACGTCGACAGTTCCGAGGTGCGACTTGATGATCGGATTGTTGATGATCGAGTACTGGAAGCGACGCAGGTCGTGGTCTAGGGTGACGATCTGCTCCTCGAATCGCAGTCCACTCGCGAGAGTGATCCAGCGTTTCGTCGGGGGCAGGTCCACAGCACCGTCGTCTCGGGAGACTTCACACCCGGTGATCGGAAACCATTCGTTCAGTCGGGCAGGATCACCCACCAGAGCCCACACCTCCTCGGCGGGAGCGTCGATGAAGATGTGCCGGCGAACGGTGCCCATCCTGCCGACTCTAATCTCCTGGTAGTTTCATGACTACTGCCACTACTTGGAAATCTGCCGCCTGGAGCGAACTTCGATGACGCACGGTTGGACGAATCCCGGTCTGTCATGACACGCCCGTCCATCGAGGTGCCCATGCCCTACGATTTGGGCGTGACCGAACCCGAGACGACCGAGCCCGGTGCTGGAGAATCCGAGCCCAAGGCGGGAAATTCCTTCTTCAAGCAGAGAGGTCCGTTCATCATCGTGTCCGTTGCAGCGGTTCTTGCAGCTGGTTTCGTCGCATTCGGGTACTTCACGAGTGATGAAGAGGTCATCCTCGAGGCTCCCTCGACGACTGCTCTCGACACCATTCCCGAGCCGGTGAGCGACATCCCGTACCCGCTGTCCTTCTCCGAGGCGACGGCACAGGGTTCGGTGGACACCATCGACTGGGGCGATCAATGCGATACCGAGACCGGTCGGCTTGCAGTTCCCGATTTCTTCGCGCCAGAGTGCATGGCTCCATTCGTCGGTGACAACGGTGGCTCGACGAGTATCGGTGTCGGGCCGGAATCGATCAAGGTCGTTCTCTACCAGGTCGCAGACAATGATCCGGTCCGCACACATCTGTATCGGGCGGTCCGCATCGACGACACTGGCGAACAGCAGATGCTGGCTCTGACCGACTTCATGGAGTACTACCGGACGTACTACGAGCTCTACGGGCGATCGATCGAACTCGTCACCTATCAGAGCAAGGGCGCAGCAAACGACGAGGCGGTGGCACGTGCCGATGCACAGAGAATCGCTGAGCAGATCAAACCCTTCGCCGTCATCGGTGGCCCGGCACTGACGAATGCATTCGCAGAAGAGATCGCTGCGAGACAGATCATCTGCATCGACTGTGGGACCGGCAGTACCCAGTGGTTCAAGGACCGCAACCCGTATGTGTGGAGCACCGATGCTTCCGGAACTCAAAAGCAGATCCAACTAGTCGAGTTCGTTCAAAAGCATCTTGCTGGAAAGCCCGCGGTCTACACGACCGAGGCCCTACGCGAAACACCGCGTGTCTTCGGTCATGTGTATCTCGACCGCGGTCCGGAGTCGAACCTGCTCGGTGAACAGCTGATCGGCCGACTCGAAGCGGCGGGAGCACGCCCTGTCGAAACGATTCCGTACACGCTCGAGCCGGAGAAGATGGCCGAGAAGGCGACGGAGATCATCACCAAGTTGAAGGCCGCTGGTGTCACCACAGTCATCTTGACGACGGATCCGGTCACCCCTCGAGAGTTGACACGTGAAGCCTCGGCCCAGGAGTACTTCCCGGAGTGGGTCGTCGCGGCTGCACCGCTGGTCGATTCGACCCTGTACGGACGTGCCTACGACCCGAGGCAGTGGACTCATGCGTTCGGTGTCACGAATCGCGCAGTGCGCGCGAACGCGGAGTCCGGTAACTTCCGGGCGTTGTACGAGTGGTACATGGGTCGATCCCCGTATGCAGATGAGACCATCGAGTGGCTGATGCCGTCTTTCGCTTTCTTGATGGAGGCAATCCATCGCACAGGTCCGAATCTGAATGCAGAAACGTTTGCGAGTTCACTGCGCGCCGTTGCAACACGACCAGCCACGAGCCAGCCGTTCTACCGATGGGGCGATCACGCGATCTGGGAAGACGGAGATTTCTCCGGCATCGAGGACGCAGCGTTGTTCTGGTGGGACACGACAGCTCCGGGACCTGACGAACGTCGACGAAACGGGCAGGGAATGGTCCGCATCGCCGATGCAGGTAAGAGGTATCTGCCCGGTGAATGGCCTCTCGAAGAACGTCTCTTCATCGTCGAGGGATCGGTGACGATCTTCACTGCGGTTCCCGCAGGGGAGGAAGTCCCCAGTTATCCGAGTCCCGTTGGACCCATTTCTCAAGGCATGGCTCCTCTCGAGGAATCCGTTCCGGATCCTGTTCCCGAGTCGACGGATCCGACATCGTCGTCGTCTTCGTCGTCCACATCGTCTCCTCGTGCTTCATCATCCGGGGAATTCCCCGAAGGCTGATCTGTCAGTCGAGACACCAATCCACGGACTCGAGACCGAGTGCCTCGAGCGCCTCGTTGGTGCGTGAGAACGGTCGAGATCCGAAGAACCCGTTGTGAGCCGATAGCGGAGATGGGTGAGCGGATTCGATGACGACGTGGCGGGTCGTGTCGATCAGATTCTTCTTACGACGCGATGAGGCACCCCACAGAACGAAGACGACTCCGGACGATGACGTGCTCAGGACCTCGATCACCTTGTCGGTGAAGGTTTCCCAGCCGCGACCCTGATGTGACGCTGCCTCTCCCGCGCGCACGGTCAGAGTCGTATTGAGGAGCAGAACACCTGAAGTCGCCCATTTCTCGAGCGATCCGCTGCGGGGGATCGGACAACCGATGTCGTTGTGGAGTTCTTGGAAGATGTTGCGCAGTGAAGGTGGGATCGCGACACCGGGACGAACCGAGAAACTCAGACCGTGAGCCTGGCCCGGGCCGTGATAGGGATCTTGTCCGAGGATCACCACTTTGGTCCGGGCGAGTGATGTGAGGTGGAACGCTGCGAAGACATCTGGTTCGGGTGGGTACACAGGACCCGTCTGTCGTTCTCGGGCGACGAAGGCTTGGAGTTCCCTCCAATACGGCTCAGCGAATTCCGAGCGCAACACCGGGTTCCAGTCGGTCGTCGTCACCGCACAAGTCTGCCGTGACAGCCCGACAACTCTGCCGTAATAGTTGGCGTCGGGGGAGTGAATAGCCTGTGGCCGTGGCACCACCCGATGATTCTGCCGGCGAGGGGACCGACAGCTCCGGCAACGTTCTCGTGTCGCCGTGGAACGGTCTCACTCGGGTGCACCTGGCAAGTACGCCGACTCCGCTCGAGTCGAGCGTGCTTCTTCCTGGGGGCGTGCGACTGTGGATCAAGCGTGACGACCTGACGGGACTCGCCCTCGGTGGCAACAAAGCTCGCAAACTCGAATTCCTCTGTGGTGAAGCTCTCGATGCTGGAGCCGATTGTTTGATCACCGTTGGTGCGAGCCAGTCCAATCACTGTCGAATGACCGCAGCTGCGGGTGCGTTGATGGGATTGGAAACGCATCTCGTGTTGTCGGGCGACCGACCGACGCGATTCTCGGGAAACCAACTGCTGTCCGATCGACTGGGTGCACATCAGCACTTCAATGGTGCGCCACCAGAGTTGTGGGGAGTTCTGGAGATCTCTCGCGAGGAACTCACTGAGGAACTGGAGTCGCAGGGACTGAGGACGTTCTCGATACCCATCGGCGGATCGACCCCTCGGGGAGCTCTCGGCTACGTGGTCGCCTTCGAAGAGTTGATGCAGCAATGCGATGCCCGTTCGTTGCGACCCGCTTCGATTGTCGTGACATCGTCGAGTGGCGGCACCCATGCGGGCCTCGTGGCTGGACGAGCATGGTTGCGTTTTCTCGACCCCACTCGCCATCTTCCGGAGATCGTTGCAGTGGGAGTAGCCAAGGGTGTGGTGAATGGAAAACCCTCGATCGTCGATCTGGCTCGGAACGCACTCGAACTGGCGCAACTGCCGGGAATCGTTCGCGAGGAAGACGTCGTGATCGCTCGAGATTGGCTCGGCCCCGACTACGCAATCCCAACTCCAGAATCGCGCGCTGCGCAGGACTGGGCTGCGAGGTCTGCAGGCGTCCTCCTCGACGACGTGTACACAGCAAAGGGTATGGCGGGCCTTCTCGGACTTCTCGACCGGGGTCATTGGACCGACGGAGACGATGTCGTCTTCATCCACACCGGCGGCTACCCCGAACTCTTCGCGGACGAACCCGACAGTGTTCGGTAGATATCGCTTCTGATGGCGATCGGACGGCGGGATGGTGCCGGGGTCAGTTAGCGTTTCAGCCATGGCTGATCAGATTCTGGATGTCGACCTTCTGGCTTTCGAGAACGGCTCGACCGAAGAACGTCGTGCGGTAGTTGATGGAGTGAGACGAAGTCTCGCCACCGGTTTCGTCTACACGAGCAGTGATCTATCCGAAGACTTACTCGATACCGCTTACGGGATGTTGCGCGAATTCTTCTCGCTCGACCAGGCGACCAAATCGCGCTTCGTTGCCGAGGGATCTCACGGCCAGACCGGATACACGGGTCTCCTCGTCGAAACCGCAGCGAGCAGTGACAGTCCGGACTGGAAGGAGATGCTCAATTGGTCGTCTCCCATTCCTTCCGGACATCCATTGCGACGCCGCTTTCCTAATTCGTATCCAGAACAACTCCTTCCTGACGCAGCAGTTCCGGGAATCTCCAAGGTCTTGTACGAGTTCCATGATGCGATCGCCGATCTGCAGAGGCGATTTCTTCGGATCATCGCCGTCGGAATCGGCTGTCACGAGACCTTCTTCGACGACATGGTGACCGATGGTCCGACTCTCACCCGCGCGATTCGGTATCCCTCGATGAAGGATGCGCCGGCTGGTGGTCACATCTGGGCCGGAGCCCACGGTGATATCAATCTCATCACAGCACTCCCTCGAGCCACTGCCCCTGGTCTTCAAGTCGAAGTGGATGGAACGTGGATCGATGCCATTCCGCCTGATGGGAAGGTGATCATCAATACCGGCATCATGCTCGAGAGACTCACGAACGGCGTGCTGCCTGTCGGCTGGCATCGTGTCATCGCAGCTCCCGGTTACGACGAAGAACGGTACAGCGTCGTTCAATTCTGCCACCCTCGACCCTGGACGATGTTGGTTCCTGTCCCAGCGTGCTGCACCGAAGTGAATCCTCCCCGCTACTCGACTATCAGTGCAGCAGATGCATTGGATGAGGTTCTGTATCAGATCAACCTCATCGAGGATGCTCGCCGCGTGGTCGACTGATGTCGGAATCGAAAGAACTGGCGCTCGCAATCGACATCGGCGGCAGCAAGATCGCTGTCGGTCTCGTCACTCGCCGCGGAGAACTTCTCGATCGCGATGTTGTCAGGACAGACCGGGACAAGAACGCGTCAGGACTTTTCGACAGTTTGAAGTTGCTCATCGACCGACAGGTCGGTCGGGCCTCCGAAAGGCATCACGGGCACATCGTGGTTGCAGGTATTGGCTCGGCAGGTCCGATCGAACCGAACTGCGAGCGAATAGCACCGATCAACATTCCTGCATGGAAGAACTTTCCGCTCAGGTCGGAAGTCGAGAAGATCGTGCGTGTTCCGGTCTTTGGAAACCTCGATGCGAAGGCATTTGCGCTCGCCGAGGGCTGGCTCGGCTCGGCCAAAGGGGAATCGAACTTTCTCGGCATGGTGGTGAGTACCGGGGTCGGCGGCGGCATCGTGGTCGATGGTCGCCTGCTGGAGGGTGCCACGGGCAATGCGGGACACATCGGCCATGTGATCGTTCAGCCGGATGGCCACCGCTGTGGATGTGGTGCACGTGGTTGTCTCGAAGCAGAAGCGTCTGGAACAGCAATCGAAGCCATCTCCGGTCGTTCGCCGACTCAGCCTTCCTATGAGACCATGCAGCAGACCGGCAAAATGGTTGGGATCGCCGTCGCAAGCATCTGCAATCTCTTCGACCTCAAAGTTGCTGTCGTCGGCGGTGGTGTGGCCCTCGGATTCGGTCCGACGTTCTTTCATGCGGCACAGAACGTTCTCGATGATCATTGTCGACTCGGGTTCACGAAGGGCGCCCGCATCATGCCGGCACGCCTCGGGGATCAGAGTCCGCTCATCGGAGCAGCCGCGATCGGCTGGCGCGGCCTCAACATGGTCGGTGCGTGAAACCGAGCTGAGGTCATCCGCCGAGGCGTCGATACAGCAATTCCGCAGGTCCTTGGCCAACTCGCCGATGCCACCAGGATCCAGCAGCAATCGCGAAGATCCAATAGACGACGGCGAGACCGATCGCTGACGCGATTCCAGTGCCGGTGATCCATCCCGACCATTCGGCGAATGCGTAGTAGAAGAGGACATGACCGAGATACAAGGTCAGGCTCAATTGACCAGCCCGCTGCAGCGCAATGGTCGCAACGTGGGAGCGAGCTTTCTCAGCTGACACAAAGATCAGCGCAATTGCAGCCATGGCAATGGCCAGCGTCGTCACGATGTAGGCGAGTCCGCGCTCGTCGGGATGCATCGACGTGAGGACGTAGACGACTGCAGGTGGTTCGACGTCGACTCCGCGGACGACGCTGGCGACGAGATACGTCACCACAGTGATTGCGATGGAGGTGATGACGATCGGCCGCGAGTGAGATCGGAACCTTTCGAGATAGCGACCACAGATCATTCCCGCGATCAGGAACGACATCCAGGGGAGGACGGGGTGTGTGTACCCGAGAAAAGTGCGTGCGAGAAAGTCCTGGAGCGATTCGATGTTCGATGGACTGACCCACGCCGTTCCATCTCCGTCGAGAAATCGCGATCGACGCCACATCGAGACTGCCTGCGTTGCGGCGACATCGGCGAGGGCGATCACCATCAGATATGCCGTTCGCAGATGGAAGATGAATGCGGCGATGATGAAGAAGGCTCCGTAATAGAACAGGATCGTCCCCGGCCATGCCATGTCGAGGAAGTAGCCGCCGATCAGGAGAATCGAACCTCTGCGTAGGATGCGTAACCGTGTCTCGAGCATCGATGTTCGTTCGCAGCGGATGCGCGCCGAATCGGTGAGCAGGGTGATTCCGATTCCGGCCACGACGACAAAGGCGGCTGCGAAACGGGTCGACAGAACTCCAGTCCGAATATCGAAGAGACGATCGATGAACGACCCGGGAAACTCTGACTGATTCGGGTAGCTGATCATTCCGTGGTAGTTCATCAGCACGACACCGAACAGAGCGATGGCTCTCGCAACATCGAGGCCGATCAGTCGATGTTCTCCGCTGCGCGTTCGACCCGCCGGTGGTCGATCGAACGCAGAGTTCATGTCCAGTGCACGATGTCGACGTTCGTCGTCGTCAGCGGACGTTGGACATCGACGGAGTCCCCAACAGATGGACACGCCTGCTCAGCAGAGAGGACACACATCGACGTATGCATGTGAGGGGATTCCAGGAGTGCAAGACGCTGGCGTGCGTAATGGAACGGACTCAGACCTCCGTCGAGCGGGGCGACGCCATGGGCCGAGCCACATCCGACGATCACGAGTCGATCGCCTCGACGCACTGGTCGTCCGCGGTACCCGGCAATCGAATTGATCTCGATCGTGTGGACGTCCAGGACATCAGCGCTCAAGGACAATTCCTTCTTGTCGCCGTGCCAGAGCGACGTCCCGACGCGCAGGTTCCACGCTCTATCGGGGTGGGACGCCCGCAATATGTCGTACTCACTCTCGTCGAGATGGCTGACGTAGATCGGCAGGACCGGATCGATCGATCCGATCAGCGATTCGATCTCATGCCGGTGATCAGCATTCGATCCGTGCAGAGGAGGATGAATCGAAACTCCTGCAACAGCGAGGCCTTTTCGACGACACAGAGAGATCGAGTTGTCGACCTCGTCGGCATCGAATCCGTAGCGGTTCATCGTCGATCTGACTTTCACCACGACACGTCGCTGACCCGAGCCATTTGCTGCTGCCTCGACATGGGTCGAGGAGCCAACAGTCAGAATTGCGTTGTCACGTAACCCGTCGGGAATGGCGAGCGCAGGAGTGAGAACGAGAGCGGAATAGTTCGACGGAACTGAGTCCACTTCGTAGACCGTGCCCACTGCCATCATCGGGGCCAAGAGTGCAGCCCTCTCCGCGAGCCACTCCCTGCCGAATCCGTAGCCGTTGCCCTTGACGACAGGCACGATGCCCTCGATTCGGGCTGCCATCGCATCGACTCGGCAGCGTGTGATCGCCGAGTCGCTGCGCTGGCAGCCCGCATGGAGGGCCTCGGGGCTGTCGTCCAGGGCAACGGCTACGGTTTCGGCAGGGGGTGGCTCGCGGGGAGGGG
>JBJTGN010000425.1:0-5744 GCA_046093905.1 Actinomycetota bacterium | reverse complement strand
ATTCCTCACCGTACATCGTCAACAAACCTCCGTCTTCATTTGGACTTTTACACTGATAGTCCTATCCTCAACACCTATGGCTGCTCCCAAAACTGGCTGCTCCCAAAACCCCTATGAGTTCTGCTCATAAAGAAGCCCTCGCCATTGGTCGGGCCGAGAGTCGAACCGTTCGTACCTACTTGGAAGCACTCCAGCGCAATCAACCCAAGAGAGGTCGTAAGCGGACACCAGATTCGATTCGCCGCCGCCTCAAGGCAATCGATGTCGAATTTCCAAATGCAGATCCGATCACACGGTTGAAGCTCACTCAGGAGCGAATCGACCTCGGTCATGAACTCGAAGAATTGAGTTTTGCTCAGGACATCGGGCCCCTCGAAAAAGAGTTCGTGAGTGTCGCAAAGTCCTATGGCGAACGCAATGGCATCACCTATACCGCATGGCGGGAAATTGGCGTCGAGCCTGCGGTTCTGAAAAAGGCCGGCATCACTCGCAGCTGAGATGATCGACCGGTTATTCAGCCGGTATGGATCTACCCATATACGGTCGAATCAGGAAGGACCTGATCGATCTCCTCAGATGTGAAGTGAATCGAGAGCAACGAAGACTCGATCGATGCCGCCCAGCGATCTCGACAGATCGAATGCATCGTCGAGGACCGATGCCGGCACAACCGACAGACGTTCATCTGCTTCGAGAATGCTGCGGAAATCCTCACCGCGAGACCACGCTGTTGTCGCAGCTTCCTGAACAATGCGATAGGCATCGTCGCGACTCACCCCCGCTTGGACAAGTGCGAGAAGAACTGGCTGGCTGAAAACGAGTCCGTGACTCGAGCGCAAGTTCTCCATCATCCGCTCGGGGAGCACCTGTAGACCTTCCAAGAGTCTCCGCAGTCGATGCAACACGTAATGAGTGAGGAGAGAAGAATCTGGCAGGATCACCCGCTCGACCGAGCTGTGAGAAATGTCGCGTTCGTGCCACAGGGCAACGTCCTGCAATGCAGCCTGCAGATTTCCCCGCAGCACCCGCGACAAGCCGCTGATCGTCTCGGCGGAAATCGGGTTTCGCTTGTGGGGCATCGCCGATGAGCCCTTTTGTCCGGAACGAAAACCCTCTTCGACTTCACGGACTTCGGTGCGCTGGAGATGGCGCAATTCGACAGCAATCATTTCGCACGTCGTACCCACGGATGCACATGCCCACATGTACTCGGCATGACGGTCACGCGAGATCACCTGCGTTGCTGGAACGGGAGTGAGTCCGAGTGTCTCACCGACAGCAGCTTCGATTCGCGGGTCGATGTTGGAGTACGTCCCGACTGCGCCCGACAGCTTGCAGACGGCGATGGCCTTGCGAGCAGCCATGAGGCGCTGCCGATCCCGATCGACCTGCAACGCCCACAACGCAACCTTGGCTCCGAACGTGGTCGGCTCAGCATGCATGCCGTGTGTCCGCCCGATCATGACCGTATTGCGATGTGCTTTTGCAAGATTGACGAGAACTCGCAGCAGTTTCGACGACGCCTCGATGAGCAGATCCGCAGCATCTCGCAACATCCAGCACCACGCGGTGTCGACGATGTCACTCGACGTCAACCCGTAATGGATCCAAGTTCCGGGTGTTCCACCGATCCTGTCCTGGAGAACATCGACAAAAGCAGCGACGTCGTGTTCGGTGACCTGTTCACGTTCAGCAACTGCATCGATGAACGCCTCGTCTGCGAGCGGTGCCGAGCGTCGACACGTCTCGGCATCCGCGTGTGGAACGACGCCGAGAGAGCTGTGGGCTTCGGTTGCGAGAAGTTCGATCTCGATCCAGCGGCCGAACTTGGACACATCGGAGAAGATTTCCTCCATCTCGGGCAATGAATAACGAGGGATCATGTTCGACCTGCACGTTCTGGACGACGGATGACCTCGTCACGTTCCGGGCCGACCCCGACGATCGTGATCGGCAATCTGACGTTCTGTTCGATGATCTGGATGAACTCGCGCGCTTTCACCGGCAGCTCGCCCTCGCTGCGACACTCGCGCAAACTCGACTTCCAACCGGGCAGAGTCGTGTACACGGGCTCGAACGCACCAAGAACTTCGACTCGATCCGGATACCCCTGCACCAAATCAACACCGATTCTGTATTCGGTGCAGATCTTGATCTCGTCGAAGTCGTCCATCACGTCGATTTTGGTGAGCGCGAGTTCGGTGAGAGTGTTCACCCGCGCGGCTTGGCGCAACATGACGCAGTCGATCCACCCCGAACGTCGGCGTCGACCCGTCACCGTGCCGAACTCGCGCCCGATGTCGATCAGCTTCTCTCCGTATTCGTCGAGTGCCTCGGTGGGGAATGGCCCCGAGCCGACACGCGTCGTATAGGCCTTGCTGATTCCGATGATTCGGTCGAGCAGCCGCGGTCCGAGACCGGAACCGGCGCTCGCTCCTCCAGCCGTCGGGTTCGACGACGTGACGAAGGGATAGGTGCCGTGATCGAGGTCGAGAAATGTTGCCTGAGCCCCCTCGAGAAGCACATCGTGTCCCTGTTCGACGGCATCGTGCAACAACCCAACGGTGTCGTCGACATAGGGCTGCAAACGTCGAGCTAGTTCGGTGAAGCGGCTGACGATTGCTTCGGTGTCGAGGCTCTCTCCCCCGAGATGGGCAATGAGCTCGCCCTGCCGACGAGCGGCATCACGCACCTGCGCTGCGAACGATTCGAGATCTCGACAGGCTCCGACACGTACACCCGTGCGGTTCGCCTTGTCCGCATATGCGGGCCCGATTCCTTTGAGTGTGGTCCCGATTTTCGCGTCCCCGAGACGGGATTCCGCGAGTGCATCGAGGGTCTGATGCCACGGGAAGATCAGATGAGCCTGACTCGACACCCGAAGTCGACCGCATGAGATACCGCGTGACTCCAGACGATCGATCTCGTCGAAGAGCGTCGGCAGATCGACAACGACTCCATTGCCGATGACAGGAGTGACGTGGTCGTAGAGAACGCCGGAAGGAATGAGCTGAAGCGCGTACTTCTCGTCGCCGACGACCACGGTATGGCCGGCGTTGTGACCGCCCTGATATCGCGCGACCACGTGATGTTCGCGGGCGAGAAGGTCGATGACTTTCGCTTTGCCTTCATCACCCCATTGGGCGCCGACGACGACAGTGACAGACATGGAACGCTCCTTGCAGGGGACGACCCCACGCTACTTGTCGCGTGCTGCGAAGTCAGAGAGCGTTGCACTCCGAGTGCATCATGTCGTCGTCAACACCAGTTCGTCGTCGACGACATCGACCTCGATCGTCGCATCTTCGCCGACTCGACCCTCGAGAATGAGCAGTGACACCCGATCGCCAATTTCCTTCTGGATCACTCGCTTCAACGGCCTTGCCCCGAAAACGGGGTCGAAGCCTGCAGTAGCGAGATGCTCCATCGCTGCAGGTGTGACAACGAGGCCGATTCGACGGGCTTCGAGTCTCGACTTCAGATGCTCGAGCTGAATGGCGACGATGTGGGTCAGATCTGCTTCGGTGAGCGATCGGAAGCGAATGATTTCGTCGATGCGGTTGACGAACTCCGGTTTGAAGAAATGAATCGGATCACCAGGAAGATTCGACGTCATCACGATCACCGTGTTGGTGAAGTCCACCGTTCGTCCCTGGCCGTCAGTGAGCCGACCATCGTCGAGAACTTGAAGCAGAACGTTGAACACATCGGGATGAGCCTTTTCGATCTCGTCGAGAAGAACGACTGTGTACCCGCGTCGGCGAACGGCCTCGGTCAACTGGCCGCCCTCGTCGTATCCGACATAGCCAGGAGGGGCACCGATGAGACGTGACACCGAATGCTTCTCCATGTATTCACCCATGTCGATGCGCACCATCGCTCGCTCGTCGTCGAACAGGAACTCGGCCACTGCGCGCGCCAATTCGGTCTTGCCGACTCCGGTCGGCCCCATGAACAGGAACGAACCAATCGGACGATTCGGATCGGAGAGACCTGCGCGACTGCGGCGAATCGCATTCGAGACGGCGGTGACCGCTTCGTCCTGGCCGACGACACGCTGGTGGAGCAAGGTCTCGAGATGGACGAGCTTTGCCATCTCTCCTTCCATGAGGCGCGTCACTGGAACGCCTGTCGCCTTGGAAACCACTTCCGCGATGTCCTCGGCATCGACTTCTTCTATCAACATTCGTACGTTTTTCTGCAACGTGTCGAGATGCGCAGTGGCATCGTCGATGCGACGCTCGAGTTCCGGGATGCGACCGAAGCGCATCTCCGACGCAACTGCGAGATCAGCTTCGCGCTCGACTTGGCTCCGAAGATGTTCGAGCTCTTCTTTGAGGTTCCGAATGGCCGAAATCGCTTCCTTTTCCTTCTCCCAGTGCTCTCGCATCTCCGCGGACTGATTCTTGAGAAGAACGAGTTCGTCATTCAGCGTCGACAGCCGCTCGATCGAAGCCGAGTCAGTCTCCTTTTCGAGAGCCAACTTCTCGATCTCGAGTTGGAGAATGCGGCGCTCGACGACGTCGATCTCGGTGGGAAGCGAGTCGATCTCGATTCGCAACTTGCTCGCCGCCTCGTCGACGAGGTCGATTGCCTTGTCCGGAAGAAATCTGCTCGTGATGTACCGGTCGGAGAGGACTGCGGCACTCACGAGAGCCGAGTCCTGGATGCGCACACCATGGTGGACTTCGTATCTCTCCTTGAGACCGCGCAGAATCGCAATGGTGTCTTCGACCGTGGGTTCACCGACGTACACCTGCTGAAAGCGACGCTCGAGAGCGGGATCCTTCTCGATGTACTTGCGATGTTCATCGAGAGTCGTTGCGCCGATCATGCGCAATTCGCCACGTGCCAACATCGGCTTGATCATGTTGCCGGCGTCCATTGCGCCTTCGGCCCCACCAGCTCCGACGATGGTGTGCAACTCGTCCACGAACGTGATCACCTCCCCCGCAGAGTCGGTGATCTCCTTGAGAACCGCCTTGAGACGCTCTTCGAATTCGCCGCGGTACTTCGCTCCGGCCAGAAGCGCAGCGATGTCGAGAGCAATCAAACGTTTGTTCTTCAAACCTTCAGGAACGTCACCATCGGCAATGCGCCGAGCCAAGCCTTCGACAATCGCTGTCTTGCCCACGCCGGGCTCACCGATCAGGACAGGGTTGTTCTTCGTTCGCCGACTCAGGACCTGGATCACACGGCGAATTTCATCGTCACGACCGATGACCGGATCGATCTTGCCTTCGCGCGCTCGCTTCGTCAGATCCTGGCCGTACTTCTCGAGCGCCTGGAACTGATCCTCGGGGTTCGGGCTCGTCACACGATGACTTCCGCGCACATCACGTAAGGCCTGGAGCAACTCCTCACTTCCGACCCCGAGCCGCTGGTTCATTGCGAGGAGGAGATGCTCGACGGAGAGATAGTCGTCCTTGAAATCGCTCTGATACTTGGCCGCGTTCTCGAAGACATTGGTGAGTTCGCGATTCATACGGGGCTCGTCGCCGCCATATGCCTTCGGAAGTTTGGCAACTCGCTCATCTGCCGAATTGCGCACCATGAGAGGTGCGAGGCCGAGCTTGGTGAGAACTGCCGGAACGATCGTGTCCTCCTGGCGCACTATGGCCGCCATGAGGTGGTCTGCCGTCAATTCGGGATTGGACAGCGATCGCGCCTGATCGACGGCTGCCGCCACTGCCTCTTGGGTCTTGATCGTCCATTTCTTCGGGTCGATTGCCATGTCACATACC
>JBJTGN010000424.1:0-2740 GCA_046093905.1 Actinomycetota bacterium | reverse complement strand
ACACCGCCGAGGTCGTGATGGACGACGTGCGCGTCCCGGGGCGCTGCCTGCTGGGCGGAAAGGAAAAGCTCGACGCCAAACTGGCACGCGCACGTGAGGCCGGTCGCACCGGTGAGGCGCAGCCCGCAATGAAGACGTTCGAAGCCACGCGCCCTGCAGTCGGCGCTCAGGCTCTCGGTATCGCTCGTGGCGCATACGAAATCGCTCGAGATTATGCGAAGGAGCGCGTTGCATTCGGCAAGCCGATCATCATGAACCAGGCCATCGCCTTCAAGTTGGCGAACATGGCCACACAGATCGATGCTTCGCGGCTTCTCATCTGGCGCGCTGCATGGCTCGCTCGCAACGGCGGCTTCAAGAACGGTGAAGGCTCGATGAGTAAGTACTACGCCTCGGAAACCGCAGTACGCGTGACTGAAGAGGCGATTCAGATCCTCGGTGGGTACGGCTACACGCGTGAGTATCACGTCGAGCGCATGCACCGTGACGCGAAGATCCACACCATCTTCGAGGGAACGAGCGAAATCCAGCAGCTCGTCATCGCCCGAGCCATCTCAGGTCTGCGTATCGAATAGGCCAGGGCCCGTGGGTCGAGCGGACGTCCAGACGACGTGTCGTTTCGATCGAGAGAGCAGAGCCGGCACAGTCGACGAGACGACGACCACTGAGCTGAGCGTCCAGTAGACGACGGAGAACAAGGGGATCCAGGCAAGAACCGACCAGATACTCGGGTCATTGCGCGCGTCCAGTCTCATTCCCCACATCACATGGGCAGCGCACAACAGCAGAAGGCCGATCGCCCACGATCCCAGAATCGGAGTCGCTGATGGTTCTCCGGCGATGCGGGCGACGACGAGCACGATCGTCACGACGAGAATCAAGTGACACCACAGGATCGATAGAGCCGATTCGATCAACAGTGGCCATTGCCGAATGGACCGCACGGCCTGCCACCAGTGTTTGCGCAGCACCAAGGCGAGCCCTCGTGCCCATCGGCGTCGCTGAACGATCAATGCCTTCAATGTGGTCGGGACAAGCATGCCGACCACTGCTTCGGGTTCGTAGGTGACCCGCCAGCCGGCAAGATTCAGCCTCCAGGTCATCTCGATGTCCTCGGTGGGTTGGGATGCGTCGAAGAGACCGACCTCATCGAGTGCATCTCGTCGTAACAGCGTGCAGATTCCCGACATGGTGAGAATGCGACCCCACACAGCCTGTCCGCGTCGAGTCGCGGAAACAGTCGCTGAGAATTCGATTGCTTGCAGTTTCTCGATGAACGTGCTGGTCTTCGTGACGCGGGGATTGGCGGTGACTGCGCCGATGGTGTCGCTCTTCACGAATTGACGAGCCATCAGGTTGGCTGTCTGTGGGGGAACGATGCAGTCGGCGTCGACGATCATGACGAGGCCATCAGAACTCGAGGAAATGGCATCGTTGAGGGCCCGGGCTTTCCCTTCGTTGACACTCTTCGAGAGAACAGTGATCGACGGTCCGAACGAACGAAGGATGTCCGCAGTGCCGTCGGTCGAACCGTCATCGACGACGATGATTCGCACGGTCGGCCAGTCGATTCGCTGGACGGACTCGATCGTGTCGGCGATGTGGGCTTGTTCGTTGCGAGCAGGAATGACGACGGTGAGAGACGGCCAACGTAGGCGGGCAGTCTCGATGTCTTCGGAGCTGAAGTGGAGGTCGGGGGCTCGGCGTGATTGACGCACGTACTCGAGTGATGTGGCGATCGCAAGGACTGCGGACACACCCGGAAACAGAATCAGGAACCATTCGATGGCGCCGAGTACCGGGTACGCATAGTCGAGCAAAGCCAACTCACCGACGCCGATCACTGCCCTGGTTCTTGTTGCGTACGGGGATGAGTCGGACCGTGTGGGAAGCCAGTGCGGTCACGATCCATGTGACGAGAAAGATCGCCAGAGCCCAAGCAACAAAGATTTCTCGAGGATTGTCCATTCGGATGAACAAGGTCGCAGCGAACGTGAGCCCACCCCAGGACATCAACCCGATCACTTCTTGAAATGGGGGTCCGTGACGGTCCGGATTTCGGGACGAGGTGAGACCAGCTCTGGTGTTCCCAGCAGTTTTCGGGTCCGATCCACTTCGTGTCGTCACCGTCGGGTCCGCGGCCTTGCGACTGGCGACCCGACGGATTTTCGATAAGCGCTCGATGAATCCCATGCAGGGAGTGTCGGAGTCGAACCTTGAGAGAAACCTTCGGAATCCTTACAGGAGGCTTACGACGAGCGACGTTCACTCTCTGGCGGCTGAACCTACTGGGTTGGATCGCAGCATGCCATGGATCGAAAAGGTCGCTGCCGTCAAGCGGTTGGGCGAAGAAGAGTCTCCAACGGCCTATTGTCTATCTCGACCGGTCTGAGTGAGAACGAATCATGTGCTGTGCCGTCGAGGACGTATCCTGCACGCATGACAGCCTCTGCAGACATCAATCGCTACTACGGCATCCGGTTCGCGCGAGCGGCGCGATTCGAGGCTCCGGTCCGTGAACCATTTGCTGGTGTTCCCGCCGCAGAAGGTGTCGCTGGACCGATGGCCCCGCAAGTTCCCGGCATGCTCGAGCAGATGCTCGGTGCTGCCGAGATGGTGATGGACGAGGACTGCCTCTTTCTGAACGTCTTCACACCCGCCGACGCGCACACGGGGTCGGCGCTGCCGGTTCTCGTCTGGATTCACGGTGGGGCATACCTCAACGGGTCGGGTTCTGGCC